>JAGWXQ010000002.1 GCA_018969805.1 Paenibacillaceae bacterium
GAGCGGCGATCGGCTTCGCACTGCGTGTATCGTCTGTGCACCGCCGCTAGCGCGAAAAAAACGGGACGATTTCCCGAACGACCGCTTCCGTCGTCGCTTCGACGACGCACATCGACACCGGCAAACGATCGAGCGCCGCAATGCGCTCAGGAATGGGCTGATTCGGACAAATATGCTCGATCGACTCCCCAAACTTCGCTGGATGCGCCGTAGCGACGACGACCGTATGCCCGTCGATCGGTGCCGCACGCGCAGCCGCCACCGCACACGCCGTATGTGGATCGATCAGCACGCCTCGTGTCCGGTACGTATCCTCAATCGTGTGCAGCGTCCGCGCGTTGGATATTGCGTCCGCACAAAAATCTTTCGCCATGCGCGCACGCACGTTTGCATCAAATACAAGGGAATGGTCCTCCGCAAATGTGCGCATCATCCGCGCGATTGCATCGCCATCGCCATCAAGCACATGGTATACGTACCGTTCAAAATTGCTGGCCACTTGAATGTCCATCGATGGGCTTGGTGTCGTCTTAAACGTCCGCGTCGCGTATACTCCTTCGCGGAAAAATGTCGCCAACACGTCGTTTTCATTCGTCGCCACGACAATATCACCGATCGGTACCCCGATGCAACGCAACCAAAATGCGGAAAGCGCATTTCCAAAGTTGCCCGTCGGTACGACAAAGCGCGGTTGTGGAACACGAAAAAACGCGTACGCATAGTACACCATTTGGGCGATAATGCGCACGATGTTGATCGAATTGACCGCCCGCAGCGCGTATTGTTGCTTCATTTGCGCATCACGAAACACATCTTTAATGATGCGCTGACAGTCATCAAAAGTGCCTCGCACAGCAAGATTCAGTATGTTTTCTTCAATTACGGTCGTCATCTGCAACCTTTGCACGCGGCTCACTTTCTCATGCGGATGCAGGATGCATATGCGCATCGCGTCGTGCCCACGCACACCTGCAATCGCTGCCGCTCCAGTGTCGCCGGACGTCGCCCCAAGAATGCATATGCGCGCACCCATATGCGCGGACGCATGCGCATACAGCTGACCCATCAGCTGCAACGCGACATCTTTAAACGCATACGTCGGTCCGTGGAACAGCTCCAACATTGCTGTCCGGTCGTCCAGCTGGGTCACGGGGGTCACTTCCGGATGATCAAATGCCACCACCGTGTCTGCAACGATGCGCTGCCATACGCGATCATCGAGATCCAATCCAAACAATCGAAATATTGCGTCACACAACTGCGCAAACGAGTATCGGGACCAAGTGCGCAGCGTCTGCTCGTCCACGCGTGGAAAATGTTCCGGAACGAGCAACCCCCCATCCGGAGCAAGCCCCAACAAAAACCCTTCCATCAGCGACCACGTCTGCGACGCTCCTCGCGTACTGCGGTACCGCATGCACGTCCTCCTTTTGTCCAATACATCCCTCGCACGGTACCCGTACATAAAAAAGAAACGACTTCGGCGCATGCTGGAAAGTCGCTTCCGTTTTTTCATACGCACCGATCGATCTGCGTCATAACGAACCCTCACTCTGCCACATTAGAGCTGTATCCAAAAATGCGCATGCACATCAATACTTCCTTGTGCAACGCCAAAACACGCATAAGCAAGCGACATCAAAAAACGCACACTGCTGATGAAGGGATTCGAACCCCCGACCTACGCATTACGAATGCGTTGCTCTACCAGCTGAGCTACATCAGCACGTCATGATTATACACAAACGCCATCTGCCCCGCAAGCCCTCGCGTGCACATTTTTTACGTAGGAGATATTTATCCATTTGACCCAAAATATGGAAAATCACCTGATCGATCACATACGGCCATCGGGAACTGATCCTTATTTCGTCATTAAGACGTCCCAGAGCTGTTTTTTTGCATCGATCATGGATGCATCGTGAACGTCTGCAGCGCTGCGCGGACGTGGCAGCGGACTTCGCATGTCACACGTCAGCCGCGCTGGTTGCCCCGCAAGGACGACGATCCGATCCCCGAGCAACAACGCCTCCTCTATACTGTGCGTCACAATGAGCATCGTATGCTGTTCGTGCCATGAAAGCAGACATTGATGCATTTCTGAGCGCGTCAACGCATCAAGTGCCCCAAACGGCTCGTCAAGTACGAGCAATGGCGCTTCGGCTTGCAATGCGCGTACAAACGATACACGCTGGCGCATCCCGCCAGAGAGCTGTGCTGGATACGACTGCGCCACGTCATGCAACCCGACAGCGTGCAGCCGCTCCAATGCACGTGCACGATTGGGCACACGGTCCGCCAATACATCTGCAAGCAACACATTGTCCATCACCGTACGCCACGGAAGCAACCCGTCCGTTTGCGGCATGTACCCAATGCGCCCGCACGACAGTCCATTCACGCGCACTATTCCCGCGTCGGGTTGCACGATGCCCCCAATGACGTGCAACAGCGAGCTTTTTCCTCCACCCGATCGACCGATCAACGCGACAACTTCCTGATGCATGACCTCCATATGCACATCGCGCAAAATCGGCTTTTGACCGTACGATAGTGCGACATCGCGCACATACAGCGTCGGGTTCATGCTCCACGCTCCTTTTTCGTTTGTGCACGAGGACGTCTTATGCATGCCATCGCGTGCAGCGGCGTTCGATGACCGAGATGCATTGTACGAGCCCGATGCTCGCGGTGACGATCATGAGGACGACGACAAACAACGCTGCCACGTCAAACGATGCTTTCTTCAACATCATATATACCCCGAGTCCCGCCTGCGCCCCGACCCACTCCGCAATCGTTGCCCCGAGTACGCTATACGTTGCCGCCAATTTACAGCCCGAAAACACCATCGGCAAAGCGGTCGGCCATGTCAAATGCACAAACTTTTGCCATGCACTTGCACCACTCATTGCAAAATAACGCGCACGCATCGCGTCAACACGGTGCAGTCCATCGAGTGTGTTGATGACGATCGGAAAAAAACAAACGCCCGTTACGAGCAACATTTTGGGCCACACACCAAAACCAAACCAAATGACAAAAAACGGTGCAATAACGATGAGCGGTACGTTTTGTGCGCCGATCAACAGCGGCAAGACGAGTGCGCGCATGCGCGCAGACGCATGCAACGCGCCCGCCACGACGATGCCACAGACAATACCACAAATCAACCCTCCCACGACGAGCAGTGCCGTAGCAATCCCGTGGTGCAGCAACAAGGGGGCATCTGCCAAAGCCGTCTGCCACACATCGATCGGCGCAGGAAGAACATAGTGGGGGATGCCCGACCACAGCACTGCACATTGCCAGACGAGCAAGATCATGGCACCCAAACCGACGTTCCATGCCCACTTCATACTAACCCACTATGGAACACAACGTTCCATAGTGCCGCCTTTTGCCAGATCGAATAGATCGTTTTTTTCCATTGAAACATAAGTCGCTGATCATCGGTGTTTCTCCACAAACTGCTTTATTGATGCTCCCTCAGGGTGGAAATACACCTGAACGTTTGCCAATGTATACGGTGCGCCGAAGTGCACGACAGTCGTGCAGAGCTGTTCGACAATGGCGAGCAACGTATGCAGCGCACCTTGCATCGTCGTTCCCAAAGCGCCCACTTCATAGGCGACTCCGCTCTCCCGAATGATCGCAATCGCCTGATCGACAAACGCATGCGATTGCGTTTGGTCTTTCGCTGCGGGCAAAAGCTGTACGCATACGATCGCGTTGCTCATGGTGTTCCCTCCAATTTTGGTGTCGGCAAAAACGCATTCGTAAACGCACGTTCTGCCTCAAACGGTTTTTGCATCGCTCCAGCATCCCGAAGCCATTGCGCATACCGTTCCCATACTTCTTTTTTTTGAATGCCCCATTGAGGCGCACGTGCTGCGTAGCGGGTACTGAGCCACTGTGCACTTTTGCGCACGAGCGCTGCGTTTAGATCGGGGTGCGCAGCGATGAGTGTTTCCGCAGCTGCACTTGGGTTCTGGATCGCAAAATCGTATCCCCGAGAAACTGCGCGCATAAATGCGCGCACCGTTTGTGGATCGTTTTTGATCCGATCTTCATTCGTCACGATGACGGGTGTATAGTAGTCTAGTGCATCGTCGTACGCATTGAGCCAAATCATATTCATATCCATACCGCGCAGCTGCGCTTCAATGCCTGTCCACCCATAATAAATCCACATAAAGTCGATGTCTTTTTGAGTCGCAGTAAAAAAATCACTATTTCCTACTTGTATTTGTCGTACTTTTTTCACATCGCCACCGTCTTTGGACATCAATGCCCGCAGCGTCGCTTCTTCAATCGGCGATCCCCAGCCCCCGTACGTCTTCCCTTCCAAATGCTTTGGTCGAGTCAATTGTTTCTCAATAGGGGAGGCGAACCCCGACGTATTGTTTTGGACGATCGCACCTATGGAGACGATCGGCAACCCTTCCGTTCGTGCAAACGTCACTGCTTCTTGGGCACTTACACCGAATTCGACTTCCCCTTTGGCTACGAGCGCATCGACCGCACCAGATCCAGGAAGGATGATGTCCACTTTGAGCCCTTCCTCCGAAAAGTACCCTTTGTCCCTTGCGACGTACAAACCCGTATGGTTCGTATTTGGTGTCCAATCCAGCAATATTTTCACATGTTGATCCCGTTGCGTCGGCTCCGTATTTTGCGTACTGCATCCAACAACGATGACGAGCACGAGAAATGCGCTCCCCAACTTTTTTCTGATGGTCATGGATGTCCCTCCACAAAAACTGCATAAAAAATCGCCCACAGCGTGAGCGAACGGAAGCATCGTTTTCTACGCTGGTATGAACCAGATCAGATCCAACGGTAGAGAATCGCGCATTCTCTTCTCAGCCCACGGTCGTGGACACCCGTACGAAATATGCAATTGTCTTCATACGATCATGATTGCAATGCAAAAACTTAGATCGTCTTTGGATCGCGCAGTGCATAGTAGCGCATGTCGCGTATGGCTGTTTTCCCCCCGATGCTTACCCACTTGCACAGCTGGGCATCGGGATGAGGAAACACAAGTCCGCTCATGACCGCTTCTCCATCTTGAATAAACAGCTCCAGTGTACACCGATCAAAAAAAATGTGCCATCTCAGTGCAGCCGCATGCTTTTCTTGCACGCGATACGTGCGTACGCGATCCCAAAGAGGGACATCTTCTGTGTGTTCCGATGCACTGATGCCCATCGTTGCATCGACATGCAGCGCTGCAAACCCTTGTTGATCGTCTTCACCAAAGTTGCGATTCCACCCATCTATAGGGCCGTTTGCATGGGTTCGATCAAATGCAACTTCATGGCGTGTCCGATCATAACGAATGACCGTTTTTTGTGTGCCACTTTCATCCGAACAAAGATGGAGTTCTACGATTGCTGCATCGGTATCGATCAAATCGATCGTGACGATCAGCTCAAAACAATTGCCACACTGAGCCGTCAGCAACATCGCACTATCGGCATCGACGACGTAGTCGCGCACGACAAACTCGCGATCACGTAACGCGCGCAGTTCTTCAATGGGGTGCTGCCGCAATACGCCATCTCCACGCGTCGTAAGCACGCGAGGCATCGACATACATCCCGCCCATGATTTCCCGAGTGCTTTTCCGTTCATGGGCATCCACCCGATAACGATGCGCCTGCCGTGCGCATCCAGCACTGATTGGGGTGCGTAAAAATCAAAGCCATGATCCAGCTTACAAAACGGACCGTGCACAAACGCGCCATCGATAAAGCGCAACTGTCCGATTACATATCCTGCACAGCGCGGGCTTGGTTCGACCAACGCTCCTTCGGGACAAAAAATCAACACCGTTTCATCATGCAACAAAAACAAATCTGGGCATTCGTACATATGCCCCATCGTACCATCGCTCTCCGTAAGCGTACTGACGAACTCCCAATGTGTCCAATCATGCGTGCGGTACAGCACTACTTTTCCTTTATTGTCTTTTTTCGTCCCGAGCACCATATACCCTATCCCACGATCAACCCACACTTTCGGATCGCGAAAATGGTTTGTTTGCCCAACGTGCTCTGGAGGAGCGCAAATAATCGGATTGTCTGGGCGCTTATGAAAGACGATTCCGTCATCGGACACCGCAACGCATTGTTGCTGCAACAATCCGTCCGGCAATCCTTCCGGCGTAATAAATACGTTGCCGGTATAATACAGCTCAAATTGCCCATCGCGCACAACAGCACTACCAGAGAAGCAACCATCGCGGTCATAGGGCGCACTGGGCGCGAGCGCAATCGGTGCATGTTGCCAGTGCAGCCAATCCTCACTCACCATATGCCCCCAGTGAATCGTGCCCCATTCGACACCGTATGGATTGCACTGATAAAATACGTGTATTTTTCCTTCATGCACAATCACGCCATTTGGATCGTTGAGCCACTGTACACCAGAACACGCATGAAACAACGGGATGTGTGCATCGGGAGCCGCTTCCAAACGCGCACGCTCCATCGCACGCACCGCATTTGTGACTTCTTTCTGATGCAGTTGCTGAAAATGTGTCCGCTCGCTGATTGCGTCTCCCTCCCCCCAAACGAACTGAACTGATCGAATTACTTAATCGCCCCTTGCATAACGCCACGAATAATGTATTTTTGCCCAAAAATATACGCGGCAATCACCGGCAAAATTGTAAGCAACATTGCCGGAATGAGCAATGCCCAGTCGTTTTGATACTCCCCACTGAATACTTTAATTTGAATGGGCATTGTATACAATTCGCTTTTTGTTAAAATAAGTGAGGGCAATAAGTAGTCGTTCCATATCCACAGTACGGTCAAAATGGCAATCGTGACCGATGTCGGCAACATAATGGGTAAGACGATGCGAAAAAAAACACCAATTCTAGAGCAACCATCAATTTGCGCTGCTTCTTCCAGCTCGTATGGGATGCTTTTTACAAAACCATGATAAATAACGACCGCCAACGCACTCCCAAAACCGACATACAGTGCAATCAGTATTGTAAAAGGAATATCTTGAAAAAAACCAAGAACACCACCGTAAATAATATTGATGGGAATCATTACGACTTGGAAAGGGATAATCATTGAAAAAACAAGCAAAAAAAACAGGATCTTATTCGTTTTCGTATCATTTCGAACCATAAAATGCGCCGCCATCGCTGAAAAAAACAAAATAAGAGATACACTGACTACCGTAATTAACAAAGAATTAACAAAAGTTGTCCCAAAATTCATATTTTCAAAAGCAGTAGCAATTTGATCGAACGAATACGTTGTCGGAAGTGCAACGGGATTCTCGAAAATTTCAAGCAAACTTTTAAATGAATTGATGATCAGCAAAAAAAACGGATAGCCAAATATGACAAGCAACACCGCTTGCACAATGTACAGCATACTTTTTTTGATCACGACTTTCGGTTGCATCACGCCTCAACCTCCTTGCGTTTTCCGTATGCAAACTGCGCCCAAGCAATGGCTGCCACAATGACAAACAAAATAATGGCTTCGGCTTGTGCAAGCCCAAAATTGCTTCCCGTAGATCGCAAGCCTACGTTGACCAAATACATCGATACAAATTCTGTAGAATTGTACGGATCTCCAGCAGTCAACGACAAATTGAGATCGTACACCAAAAATGAGTTGCGCAACGTAAGGAACAACGTCACCAAAAACGCCGGAACCATCATCGGCAAAATGATCGCGCGCAATCTTTGCCACGCACCTGCTCCATCAATCATGGCCGCCTCAATTAAATCGCGTGGTACATTAAGCAATCCTGCGATGAGTACGATCATCATATACCCGGACTGTTGCCAGACCGATACGATGACCAGCGACAAAAATGCAAGTTCTGGTTCACCAAAAAAACTTCTTTGAAACAACGCGATGCCTGATGATTCACCAAAGTCCATAAAAACGCGCCCAATAATAAATACCCAAATGTATCCGAGTACGATGCCCCCGATCATATTTGGCATAAATATCGCTGCCCGAACGACGTTTTGTCCACGCGTACCCGCGGTCACCAAAAATGCCATCGCAAACGCAAGTACGTTGGTCAGCACGACCGTGTACACCGTATACTTCAACGTAATCCACAACGATGTCCAGTATGCCTTATCGTTAAACGCGTCTCCATAATTGGAAAGCCACGCAAATGTCCCTTCTCCGGAAACACTTTTCAGATCAAAGAGCGACAAGAAAAATCCGTATACGAAAGGAATTCCAATCGACAACAAAAACGTCGCGATCGTAACACCCGTAAACATCAATTGCCAACCGATCAGCTGTCCTTGTTTCGCCTTTTGCATCATATCACCCCGCACCATTGACATACAAAATGGGTGAACGAGATCATTCACCCATTTTGCCACACCCGATACTACGCTACACTACGCATTACTTTTTCGAAGCGTGGTAGTCTTGATACACTTTTGCGAGTTGTTCTCTTGTAATTTTCTTGTCCAAAAACTTTTGCACTTCTGGACCGATTTTTTCGAAGTACTCGCCTGGTACGATATAGTTTGTCGTAAACGGCAACGTCTTGCCATCTTTCACTGCTTGTTGAACAGCTTTACCGAGCGGATTCGTTACTTCCAAAGAGATGTTTTTGAATGCAGGGATAATCTGAGACTTATTGACCAAGAAATCTTGCCCTGCATTATCGTACACGATCCACTCCAAAAATTTCTTCGCAGCAGCTTGCTCTTCTGCAGTCGCTTTTTTGTTGATTGCAAGAACTTGCGTTGGACCTGCGACGATTTTGTTGTTCATCGGATTGTTTGCATCATTGTCTACTGGAAACGGCATAAATCCAAACTCAGAACCCGCTGTCGCTTTCAACGAATCAAACGCCCAGTTTCCGTTCGTCAAGAATGCCGATTTTCCAGAGCCTACGAGCAAGTGCGCTTCGTCGTAATATTTCCCAAGCGGTGCTTTTCCGAATTTGTTGTACTCTGGTGAAGCGAGCAACTCCATCGTATCAAGAACACCATTAAACGCCGCATTGTCTTTCAATTGGATCGTACCTGCTTGCACATCCGCGACCGTTTGTGCTGGATCGCCTTGCGCTACCCACAACGAACCAAAGTGGTTCCCGACCGACCACGCTTCTGTCTGGTATGCAACAGGGAACTCTACACCAGACGCTTTTACTTTGTCAAACAACTCTTTTAATTTGTCGCGTGTATTGATGGAGTACGGATCAAGCGGGCCCCCGTTCGCTTTATCGACGACCGTTTTGTTGTAGACAATACCGAATCCTTCAACCGCAAAAGGAAATCCAACAGCTACTCCGTCGCCATCTTTGATGATTTGTGTCGTCTCAGCAGCCCACTTCTCGCCACTCAAATCGATGCCAAACCCTTTTTGTGCACCAGTCAATGCGCCTGGCTCAAACATCGCGATCGTAACGACGTTGCCCGCAGTCGTGAGTCGGTCAAATGCTGAAAGACTGTCCCCTACTGCTTGCGAATACACTTCTACCGTAATATTCGGGTTTGCTGCAGCAAAGTCTTTTCCTGCTTGCTCAACTTGCTTGGCAATTTCCCCTTTGGCATTTGTAATGATGATTTTTGCCGGCTTGAGCTCTTCTTGCTTTTGCTCCGTATCCTTACTGGTGTCGGTCGCTGGCTCCGAAGGAGTAGCAGGTGTCGTCTCTGTCTTCGTACTGCATGCAGCAAGTACCAAGGCAATCATGAGTAGGACGACGAGCGAAAGTTTTTTGTGCTTCACGAACAATCTCTCCCCTTAAAAATTAGAATATTATTACAGAAGCTATCATAATACGACACACAGTCACCTGTCAAGCACATCAAGGCGAATTTTTAAAAAATTTTTCACATTTCACCGCGACGGCCTTGCATTCGTTGATATTTACCTCAAAAGCGTGTTCGCCTCGCGCATCCTTTGCGCGATCGTCATGCACTCGAGGGCAACAAACGTCCAAATCGTCCACGCCAGCATACTGGGGAAGACGATCATAACCGTAAACAGCACAAAACATTCTGTTCGTTCGATGTACCCCGGCTGATAATAAAACGACTTTTCCCCTGTGCGGGTACTAAGTGCACCGACAGTAAGAAACACCGTCATCGCAACGACAAACGTTCCAACGAGAACAAGCAACGAAAATGCGTGTTCTTTGTGCACTGACGCAATCGCAATGACGATCGAAAGCTCTACAACACGATCCAGCATGACATCAAGCAACGTCCCCCATGCACTGGTGCGCTTGGTCATCCGTGCGACCGTCCCATCAAGCGCATCACATACACCGGACACCCATAGCAATACAATGGCCACAAGCGCGTACCCAAGCGCAACGGCAATGGCAGCTCCAACACCAATGACGCACGCCAGTACGGTAATGGCGTTTGGTGTCCATCCCCATTGTATGAGCCGCTGCGCCAGAGCAGCCAAAACAGGTTGGACAATTTTTTTCGCCTTCGTATCCAACATGCGTCCCCGCTCCTTCGTTGTACGTTCCATCGCGTTAAGAATCGACCGACGGAGTATGGCAACCAACGGTCGTTGCGTCACTCTACAGGCATCAGCCGCGCATATCCAAAATCATGATCAAACGCCCGACACCATATGACGACCGTATTGTATTTTTTTATGTCCACATCAACAGGTATCTCATAATTTTGATTGCCTTTGTTTCCTTTGAGCGCACCCAACGACACACCGTCACCTGACGGACTGTTTTCTTGGGCGAGCACGACGAACAAATCCGGTCCCCTTGATGTTGCAAAATCTTCCAAACGCACATAGCGGTTTTTTCCGTCATCCAAAACAAAGGCGCGCCCCGACGTCCGCACCGTTTCATCGGCATCGAAAAAACTGCCTTCATAGCGTACGCTTGGTTTTTTCTGTTCTGGGGGTTGCTCCGGCTCTTTGGTCTGCTCTTTTTGGGGATCCCGCGGTGCATCGTTTTCGCCGACGGGCTTCGTCACACGTACTTCGGTTTGCTGTACTTGTTCCTTTACGGGTTGTGTTGTTTGTTGCTTTTCCCCATTCGGCTTTGGCGGATTTTTGGGTGCATCGGGCTCGTTTGTGGAATTGTGTTTTTCCGTACGATCGGTGTTCTGTCCATCGTGTTCATTCGTTTTTTTGGGTTCGTCCGGTTTGGAAACGTCTGCTTTTTCCTCATCTTTTTTTGGTGCTAGCGGTTGGGTCGTGTCCTTCCTGGACACTTGTGGCGCTCGTGCTTCTCGCTGCGGGACATCCGCATTGTTCTCCACAATTTTGTCAGACATCGCCACATTTTGCTTCTGCAGCACACGGTCTCTTTGTACCGACCCAATGTCCATCGGCAATGGTTCATCCACGACGCGGTCGAACACACTCGGCCAAACGAGCCACCATAGTACGTATGCCACCACGCCGATCAGAGGCACCCCAATTGTCCACATTGTTTTTTTTCGCATCGATCGCACGCTCCTCTTGAATCAGATCTGTGCCTGATCGTGTTGCATGCCAATCCAATAGTTTCGTCTGCACGAGGACGGTTTCCCCTACGCGCACGTCTTCGTACGTGTAGACAATCATTGCATGCGCCCCAACGTGCACCGTACAGCGATAGCGCCCCTCGACGAAAACGACGTGGGCGATCATTCCATGCGCTGTATCGAAAGGAACGTCCATTGCTATGGACGGTTCACAACAATCCACACTCTGGATATGCATGCGGTGTGGCCGGATGACCCACGCCGACTGCCCATCTGTATGCGGAAATACGTTGGTTTCTCCTATGAGTTGTGCTGTGTGCACTGTGGGAGGCGCTTCATACAGCTGCTGCGGATGTCCTACCGCATCGATCGTCCCCGCATGCACGGTCGCGATCGTCTGCCCGAGCATCATTGCCTCCTCGCGATCGTGGGTGACAAAGACGGACGTCACCCCATATTTTTGCGACAATTGTTGAAATAGCGCCCGCATTTCCATCCGGATTGGGGCATCCAACGCACCAAACGGTTCGTCGAGCAACAATACGCGTGGGCGCACAGCAAACGCACGTGCGAGTGCAACGCGCTGTTGTTGCCCCCCACTGAGCTCGTGCGCATACCGCATTGCAAGCGATCGCACACCAAACGCATCGAGTGCTTCCATCGCACGGTCGGTCGCATCGGGTACTTTGTGCATGCGCAAAGGATACGTGACATTTTGAACACAGTTCAAATGGGGAAACAAGAGCGGCTGTTGGAACACCATCCCGATGCCCCGCCGTTCTGGTGGCGTGTGCGTCACGTCACGACCCGCGACAAACACGGTTCCCGCACTCGGGCGCAGCAGTCCGGCAATCAACCGCAGCATCGTCGTCTTGCCACACCCAGAAGGTCCGAGTATAGCAAGACATTCACCTTCCTGTACACGTACATGCACGTTATGCACAGTATTCCGGGCAGAATTGTGCACATGCCCGCCACACAGCCCCACGACGCTAAGCACGCGATCCCCTCTTTCGTCCCCGAATGAGCACGTCTGCACTAAGCCACAATGCACACGCACCGCACGTGTATACAAGCGCATACACCGCACCGAGCGCACGATCGCCCCCTACGATGTAGGGCATCATCAACACGGGGATCGTTACAATTTGCCCGATCGTCAAGGGTACCACGTATTGGCTCCACGAGACGATGAGCGCGCACCCACAGCCGAGTGCAATACTTGGACGAAGCATCGCGAGCAACGTACGTTGTTGCGCAAAGACGCTTGCCCCAAGCATGCGTGCCACATCGCGCCACTGGGCACTGATCGTATCAAGACCGAGCAACAATGCATGCAGCACGTACGGTACGACGAGTGGGACGGTCACTGCGATAACGCCCCATACACTGTCGCTCCATCCAAGCCGAATGAGCCACCGATGCGTTCCGATCAGGGGCAAAAATGGTGGAACGACGAGTGGGGCGTAGCATACAGCGAGCACAATCGTGCGCATTCCGCGCGCATCGCTGTGCGCCAGACCGAATGCTGCATACCAACACAACACAAAAGCGAACGCCGTCACCGCAACCGCAATACCCACACTCGCGACGAGTGCAGAAACAAACGCATCCGAGGCAATGACCGTCCACCACGCCCCTCCAGTCCATGACTGCGGCAAAACGGACGGCCACACCCAAACACCCGCCCCACTCGCAATGACGAGTACGCCGAGGGGCGCGACAAAGACGAAGGCGACCAATCCAAAGACACCCCAGCGCAGCATCACCATCCTGCGTGCCTTTGTCCGCGCCGCCATATACAAAAAAGCACGATGGCCAGCACGACGAGACACATCAACATCTGACACAGTGCGACGACGATCGCTTGTGGCCTCTCAACCAACGTACCGCGATACAGTTCAAACGACAGAACAGACAACGATGCTGGATGCGTCACACCGAGCACATACGGCACTTCGATAGCCCCAATGACAAAAACACAGACAATTCCTGATCCGATTGCTAGCGATGGCCAGGAGAGTGGCCAAACGACACCCCACCACGCGCGCCATGCGGATGCACCGTGCACGCGCGCCACGCGCACCCACTCTTCGCGAATGCGGACGACGATGGGCAACCAAAACAATACGATAAACGGGACTTCTTTCCATACGTAAGCAAAAATAATTCCCCATCCAAATGTGTCGTTTGTGAGGATCGGGACATCGCTCCAATGATCGACGATGCCCAACGCATGCGCCATGCGCGCACCCCACCCTGATTGGCCAGCAATCCATACCGTGAGCAGTGCCGCGACGAGATGTGGCACGGCAAGTGGAATCAGCAACAGCGTCCGCGTCAGCGCAAAATGCCCGATGCACATACAAATCATGACCGCACACCCGACGGCAATGCCCGTTGATACAAGTGCAATGCGCATCGTGAGCCACATTCCATCGACAAGCCATTCCGCTGTCAGCACGTGCACATACGCGTCCAACGTCCACCGCGGTGTTCCAATCAGCGGTGCGGCACCGACACTTTCCAACACCGCCATTCCGATCCCCCCGCACACGTACGCACCCATAAGCAGAAGCAGGGGGCTACTTCCTTGCCACTTCATTTTTCCACCCTTCTTCGAGCACCGGTACGAGATCCCCGCGCATTTCTGGCAATCGATGCTTTGCCAGCACGTCTGTCGGCAACGTTGCCTCTCCGCGATGAATGCGCTGCAGTGCTGCCCGTTGTTGTTCGCGGAACGTCGTTGCATCCAGCGCCATATCTTCGCCCCAGTTGTTCGGATCAAACTTTGCAATTTGCAATTCAGGACTCAGCATTTCATTAATGGCGACCATCGCTGCTGTTTGTTGGGGAGCGTTAAACGGTATCGCCAAATAGTGCGTGTTTGCCAATGTTCCTTTATCGAGCACAAACGTACGCGTTGTTTTTGGAAACGTATTGTTTTTGACCAAGTTTGCCGCACGCGCAGGATCGTACCCCATGCTCATCCACACTTCCCCGCTTGCATACAACATGTCCAATTTGCCGATGTTTTCCGGATACGTCTTTCCAGCGCGCCACAAAAATGGCTCAATTTCATTGAGATACGCCCACAATGGTTGTGCGCGTCCGGAGAGCTGTTGTGCGTCCATCGTTTGTTCAAGAAACGGTTCGTGTCCCCCCGCCACTTCGTACAACGCCTGACGAATAAAAGCGCTGCCGTTAAAATCAGGTGGGGCGGGATACGTAAACATCCCGGGATTGTCGCGCACCCATGTGCGCAATTGTTCCATCGATTTTGGAGGGTTTGGAATTTTTGCTTGATCATAAATAAATACAAACTGTGCCTTGCCCCACGGTGCTTCGTATCCGTCTGTCGCAAGTCCAAAGTCGTACGCGATGTCCGGTGCGTCTACATCGACGTGTTGTTGGACGTTGGGCAGTTGTGCGGCAAAGGGTCCAAACAATGCGCCGTTTGTTTTTGCGGTACGGAAATTTTCTCCATTGATCCAGACGATATCGATCGTTCCGGTTGTTTTGCGCTCAGACTTTTCTAACAACAGTTTGTTCACGAGGTCTTTGGCATCGTCGATCGGTACGCGCTTGATCGTCACTCCTGCTGTTTGCTTGATGCGTGGTGCAACAATGCGATCGACGTACGCATTGATCGATTCACTCCCTCCCCACATTGCCAAATGCACCGTTTTCCCCGATGCTTCGGTCAGCACTTCGTCCCACGGGGCACGCAACGGATCAAACGATGCGGGAGGATTTGCTCCGCACGCCGTACACACACACGCGATCATCACGCAATACATCCATCTCTTCATCTGCATGTCCTCCTAGAACGCGCTCATGTGTTCATCGATCGCGCTACAGTTTCCGCCATATGCGGGCGAGGCGCAACCACTGTCGTGCAAGTGTCGGCACAAATCCAGAAAACAGCGTCTTTCTCCAATACGCATCGGCGACCCGTTGCACTGCAGCCGCTCTACTCGGATACGCATACACCGGTGTGGACAACGATCCGATGCGCTTGCCCATCGCTTGCGCGTATACGACACTGTGCATCCAATCTCCTGCATGTGCACCGACCGCGTGTGCGCCAACGATATGTCCGCGTCGGGTCGTAATGAGCTTGACCATCCCTTGCGTTTCGCGTTCTGCCACAAAACGATCGACTTGATCCAGTGGCGTTTCAAACACGCGAATCGTATCGCCGTATTGGGCGCGCGCCTCTTCTTCCGTCATCCCAAGTCGAAACAGCTCTGGGTCCGTATACACCGTCCATGGGATGCGGTGGAGTGGCACTTTTTGACGCATCCCAAACAACGCATTCGCGACAACAGCACGCCCTTCACTGCCGGCGACATGGGTAAACGCCGGTGTCGGTACGATATCCCCGATCGCAAACACCCCCCGAATCGATGTCTGCATCGCCTCATCGACGGCAATGTGCGCACCGTTCATCTGCATTCCAAGCTCGCGCACGCCCAACTGTTCCGTGTTTGGAATCCGCCCCGTCGCAACCAACAACGCATCACACGACCACTCCCGCTCAATGCCCTGAACACGCGCAGTGACCCCAAACGGTCGGACATGAACGACGTGCGCGTCCGTAACCACGTCAAGCTGTTCGCGCAGCACGTGGTCGATGCGCGCACCCATCGTCGGTTCCTCACGGGGCAAAATGCGTCTGCCCCGCTCCAAAATGGTCACGCGCGACCCGAATCGTGCAAACGCCTGCGCAAGCTCTACGCCGATCGCACCTCCACCGAGCACGACGAGCGACTTTGGAAGCGACGGCAATGAAAACACTGTTTCATTCGTGATCGGTGCGCACGATGCCAGCCCAGGAATATCCGGGATATGAGGGCGCGACCCTGTCGCAAGGACGATGCGCGTTCCTTGCATCACGCGTGCATCGCCAGTCGCAGTGGCGACGTGCACCGTCCGCCGTCCGATAAGCCGCCCCTGTCCAATGATAACATCAATGCCCATTTTTCGAAAACGTTCGATATCATCGTGCGCTTGGATGTGCGCGATCGCTGCGCACACGTGATTGCGCACGATCGCATAATCAGCTTCGCCAAGAATCATGCATCCGTATGTACGAGCAGTGGCGTGCATCGCATGAATTTTTCGTGCAACCGAAATGAGTGCTTTCGACGGAATACATCCCGTATGGAGGCAATCTCCACCCAGCGTTTGTGCACGTTCGATCAGCGCGACGCGCGCCCCAAGACTTGCAGCTCCCGACGCGACGGTCAGCCCGCCAGCACCTCCACCGATGACGATCAGATCATATTTGTTCATTCCACACATCCTTCCTCATCACCGCCCAACGTTGATCGGTTATCGATCGCGATTGCCACGACCGGTGTGGCACGATGCACGCGTTATTCCGAGACAAGAGATGTCTTCGTTTGGCGATCACATCATACACCCGATCAAGCCATGGCAATGCGTACGACAACACCGCAAGAACCCCCCACACACTTCCGAGCAAAAGACCGATGCGTCGCAGCGCATGCGCGCGCACGTATACGTGGCCACGATGCCACAATACAAGCGAATCGACATCGTGCACTGCTGCTGCGTGTGTGGCGAGAACGTCGCGGGCGCAGTGCGACTGCAGTGATGCGACATACATGTTTCGACGTGCGTCCCAACGCAACAGGCGCACAATGCTGTTTTGACAAAATGCACAATCGCCATCATAAAAAACGATTGCATCGATCAAGGGAGACGGTTCCTTCTTTTTGGATGCGCGCTGCACGCGGCGCTTCATCCATAACGGAACGACAATGCACACGCTCAAAAGAAGTGCCGATAAGACAATTGTGGTCCAATCACCCATACCGAGTGCATAACCAAACTGGTTGTACGCAAACGTACCTGGCAAGATGCCCAGTACTGTGGCCCAAAAGAACGCATGGATCGATACGCGTGAAAGCCCAGCACCATAGCTGACAACATCAAAAGGGACAAGCGGAACAAGCCGAACGATCAAAATCCAAACAAATCCTTTGTGTGCGATCTCCTTTTGAATCGTTTCCCACCCCGAATGGCGCGGAGATGCACGATTCCAAAAACGAAACAGCCACCGCGCACTGACAAAAGCCACAAGTGCCCCAGAACTTGCCCCGACGACCGTCCATACCGTACCCCACAACGGACCAAATACGAGCCCTCCGGCAATCGATAACAACGATGCCGGAAACAAGACGAGCGGCCGCACCGTATACGCCAATACGTAAATGAGTGGGGCGATCGCTCCTGTACGGGCGATTTCCTCTTTTAATGTGGCGGCATCCCACTTCCATATTGTTGCATTCAACCAAAAAAACGTTCCGATACACACGATCCATATTCCAATAACGATAAACGCTTTCTTTTTTTTCATATCGCGTCCCCTTTTATACGAATCCGTATGTCAAAACGTCGATCCGTTTCACAAAAACGCTTGTTGTTTCCTCGGTGCATACAGCCGTCTGGAACCATATTTTTACTATTCGTATTAGCCAATAAGCACCTTTTCTTCTGCGTAGCCGATGTCGGACTCTTTGCGATGGCTCGCGAGTGCAAACGCAATCGCAATCGGTCCAAGCCTCCCAATAAACATCGTTACAATCAGTGCACATTTGCCAAAATCGGTCAAATACGGGGTCACGTCCAGCGAAAGCCCCGTCGTCGAAAACGCCGAAGTCACCTCAAACAACAAGTCGATGAACGAAAAATTTTTGTCCTCCGTCAACGTCAACAAAAAGGAAACGAACAGGACGACGATCAATGATGCTACAAGCACCGTAAGCGCCCGCAAAACAGCCTCCATAGCAATTTTCCTACGAAATGCAATGACGTGTTCTCTTCCTTTGATGCTGCTGGCCATCGCAAACAACAAGACCATCAGCGTATTCGTTTTAATGCCTCCCGCCGTTCCTCCCGAACTCCCCCCAATAAACATCAAAAAAATAAGCAACACTTGTGTAGACATCAGATACTCCGATAAGACTACCGAATTAAAACCCGCTGTTCTTGCCGATACACTATGAAAGTACGCCGTCCACCAACGATGCGCTTCGTCTGCGTACCCGATGCGGTCACTGCCGTGTTCAAGCAACCAAATTCCGAGCGTACCAACGACGATCAACACAAGCGTCGCCACAATAGCCATTTTCGATTGTACGGTAAGGGCGATCCACTTTTTCTTTTGGCGCAAATCCATCAGTACGGTAAAACCAATCCCTCCCAAAATGATCAGCAACGTGACAATGATGTTTACGATCGGATCTGCTGCATAGCGCACCATATTGTCCGGCCAAAGAGCAAATCCTGCATTATTAAAAGCAGAAATAGATAGAAACACTCCGTAATACCATGCTCTAAGAAACCCGGCTTGTTCCATTGTATGTACCGCAAACAACAAACTCCCAAGCATTTGCAACACAAATGCACTGCCAAAAATGAGGATACACAAGCGGACAAGCCCAGAAGCCGACAGGGCGTTTGTCGATTGCGCGATCAACAACCGTCCTTTTAAGCCCAGTTTTTTTCCCAGCAGCAAAGCGATCATGACACCAAACGTCATAAAGCCGAGCCCGCCAATTTGAATGAGCACCATAATGACCACTTCCCCAAACAACGTAAACGTGGATGCCGTATCGACGACCGTCAACCCTGTCACGCATACCGCAGAAGTAGCAGTAAATAGAGCATCGACCCAACCGATCGATGCGCCCGATGTGCTCGCAATCGGCAACCGCAGCAGCGCCGTGCCGATGAGGATGATCGTGGCAAAGCCAATAATCATCCATTCGTTTGGCCGAAACAGCGTCCCTTGAGACATATTCCATCTCCTTACGCACATGTCCTGCACACCCGATGACCGATGTGCGCAACACAGCGCCCTCATATCACACGTCTTTTTCAAAGCGGACGATGCTCGATTTGTTGCCGATCACGACAAATAAGTCGCCCATTTCCCCTTTGTCCTCTGCAAGTGGCGATACGTTGAGCGTCCCGTCGCGCTTTCGGATTGCCACGATGTTGCATCCGTATTTTGCCCGAACATTGAGTGCCTTCAACGTCTTTCCTTGCATATGCGACGGCACAAGCACTTCGACCAACATAAAATCTTGAGACAGTTCCAAATAATCGATCACGTTGCTGCGCGTCAACTGATGGGCGACGCGCACACCCGTGTCGCGCTCCGGCATAATAATGCGGTCTGCACCGATGCGTTCCAACACCCGACGATGATAGTCCGTCGTCGCTTTGGCCGTAACAAACGGCACACCGATGTCCTTAACAATGAGTGTCGTCAGGATGCTCGCTTGCAAGTCGTCCCCAATGGCGACGATGGCGTGGTCAAAGTTTTGCACACCTATTTGGCGCAACGCATGCACATCTGTCGAATCGACAACATACACATGAGGAATTGACGGGGCATACTCCTGCACAAGCCGTTCGTTTTGGTCAATGCCCATCACATCGTGCCCGAGCTCCTGCAACGTCTTAATGACACTGCCCCCAAACCGCCCGAGCCCGATAACGACAAACTGCTTTTTCATCCGCCACTCCCAACTTTCTCCCTGCGATCCCGTCTTTCTTCATCGACGTGGACAATGACCGGCATAATAAGCGGTGACCGCCCCATCGTCGTCTGCGCATACGATGTCAGCGTCTGCGTAATCGCTTCTTCCCATTGCGCCCGAACAAACCGGTCTCGTTTTTCTAAGCGCGCAACCGTGCGCCGCAACAACCGTGCGACGTGACCAAGCATTTCCCCCGCTTCTCGAACATAAATAAATCCACGCGTCACGACATCGGGACCTGCAAGCACTTTGTTCCGTGCGCAATCGACGACCATATTGACGATCATGACCCCACTATCCGCAAGCAACCGCCGCTCTTCCATGACCGCACTTTCCCATTCATTGATCGACGAACCTTTGACCATAATTTCGCCTGCATGAACGGGTCTTCCTGTGCGCGCAAGACGATTGGAAACGTTGAGGGTTTGTCCGTTGTCCAACACAAACACGTGCTGCGGGGGCACTCCGATCTGCTCAGCAATGTGCGCATGCAGCCGCAACATGCGATGCTCCCCGTGTATGGGCATAAAATATGTCGGCTTCATCAACGTAAGCATCAACTTTAAGTCTTCGCGACAACCGTGCCCTGACGCATGAATGTCCAGAATCGACCCCGAAATGACTTCCGCTCCCGCACGCAACAACCGATCAATGCTGCGATTGACACTTGGGGCATTTCCCGGAATGGGCGATGAAGAAAAAATAACCGTATCGTCGGGATAAATCGCGACGTGCTTGTGCGCTCCTGTCGCGATGCGCGTGAGTGCTGCGTTTGGCTCCCCTTGGCTTCCCGTACACACGATGACGACACTTTGCGCCGGGTAATTGTCGATGCGGTGCACATCAATCAGTACATTTTTTAACGACCGAATGTAGCCAAGCTCTTGCCCAATTCGGAATGCGCGCTCCATACTGCGTCCAATAATGGCAATTTTTCGGTTGCACGCCTCGGCGGCATCGACAACTTGCTGCAAACGATGCACGTTTGATGCAAATGTCGCAAACAAAATGCGTCCTTTGCATTTAAAAAACGTCTCTCTAATCGACATCCCAACCGTCTGCTCTGAAGGAGTATAGCCGGGTCGCTCGCTGTTTGTGCTGTCCGCAAGCAACGCAAGCACGCCTTCTTGGCCTATGCGCGCCATACGTGCCCAGTCAATCGGCTGATCGACCGGCGTCAGATCAAACTTAAAATCTCCCGTATGCACAATATTGCCATGTGGTGTGTGTACGACGACACCGAGTGAATCAGGGATGCTATGGTGCGTGCGGAAAAATGTCACAGTAAGCGCGCCAAACGTCACTTCGGATCGTTCGTCGATGACGTGCATTTTCGTCCTGTGCAGCAGCCCGTGTTCTTCGATTTTCGCCTTGACAAACCCCAGTGTCAGCTTGGCACCATACAACGGGACTTGAATTTGCTTTAATACGAAGGGCAACCCGCCAATATGGTCTTCGTGTGCGTGCGTCAGTACGATCGCCCGCACGCGATGCGCCTGCTCGATCAAATACCGAATGTTTGGAATAATGTAATCTACGCCTGGCATATCCGGACCTGGAAACTTCACGCCTGCATCGATCACAAGGATGTCTTCGTCGTACTCAATGACGTACATGTTTTTCCCGACTTCATCCAATCCACCGAGCGCAAATATTTTTACGTACGCCTTCTTCTTGTCATTCAAGCGAATCCCAGTGCCCCCTTTCTATCACGCATACATTGTTCACGTACCCAT
>JAGWXQ010000161.1 GCA_018969805.1 Paenibacillaceae bacterium
ATCCTGCCCCGATACAGCATCAGGCACCGTACAATCCATTAAATAACTGCAATCGATTTGATCAGGGTTTATCCAGCAGCTTTGATGATCGTTCGAAATGTCCAGAAGTAATTCAACCAAAAATAAATGCATGGGCGGTTTACGTATTTTTTGATCCTATTTGCATACGACAGCAGCGTTTATCGATTGATTGGCTACTCATGCTCAGTTTTATATACGCCACGCATCAGTGATCGAATCCTTTATTGTGTGTAGTGTGTCATACGAATACCCTATGGAAAATATCTATCTAGAGGACTGCTTCTTGAGAATAAAAGGCGGTTTTGTGAAACGGATAGATGTATGGAAATGCGGATTCGTGTCGGATTGTGTAGTTCAAAGTTGCGCGCGTTTGCTTGATGCAATTTCTACGATTGCGATTGGTTTGTTCAAACCCACACCCAAGAGTATTTGATCGGGGTGTGGGTTTTTCCTTGTGCCTCTGCTTGCAATAGGTGTTTGTGTTGTCCGTGTCGGTGGTTTCGCTTGATGGGGAATGTCCTGTATTTTTGTGCATGATCGGAGCGGTGCGCTTGTGCACGCCGGCTCATCGATGTGGTGGTGCCCTATAAACCTTATGCGCGTGGTCGGTTTTCCCACACATCGACTGCATGTGCGATGTGCTCGGGCATCCCGATAAGCACGATGCCTGTATCGTCGTGTGGGTGTGGTGTGACGGTCGTTTGTTTGTGTGCGTAGTGGAAGAGATGCGGTGTGTGTGCGATCGTGAGTGTCCCTTTTGCGCGGTAGATGTTCCATGACCGTACTGTGCGCATGAGTGCGGCACGGGATGGAAATGCGCGTCGCGTCAAAAGTTTTTTTGTATGGATGCGTGGATTGTGTCGGGCGATCGGAGTGTGGTGCTGTGTCGTCGGTGTCCACAGGACGGTGGTGTCGATGCGGGTGTGGGACGTCCATATCGTTTTTGCGGGATGGTTTTGGATGATCTTTTTTGCTTTTTCCAGTTCTTTTCTTGATGCGCGGTCGATTTTGTTCATGATGAGCACGTCTGCGCAGCGGAGGTGCTCTTCGATCGTTTGGCGGATGGATCGGTCGGGGTTGAGCCAGCTCATGTAGTCTGTCAGTAAGGGCGTGTCGATGACAGTGGCGATGTTGTGCACGTGCGTGTGTGGATGGTCGGCGATGACACAGGCGACTTCGGACGGGTGTGCGATGCCGGAGAGTTCGATGACGATCGCATCGGGATCGGTGCTCGATGCGTTTGTGAGCGTTGTGTAGAGTTTGTCGATGTGGTCACAGCACAAGCATCCGGTCAGCAGGGAGTGTACGTGGTGTGGTTTGTGTGAAGCATTCGCCAGTATTTCGCGATCGATGTCCAGGGAGCCGATTTCGTTCATGATGACGCTGATGCGCGTGTGTTGCGCAAGCAAGCGCAGCAGCAGTGTCGTCTTCCCGCTGCCAAGAAAACCGCAGATGATGAGGACGGGGATTGAGCGCGGTGTGGTCGGTGTCATGCGACACATTGCGCAAACTGTGCGCGGAAAAATTGTTCATCGAGGTTTTTTCCGATGATTACGATTTCTGTTTTTCGGGTTTCATCAGGCAGCCATTTCCGATCGGCGTACGATTCAAAGAGCATGTGGATGCCTTGGAATACGACGCGCTGATCGGTGTTTGCGATATGGAGGATGCCTTTGTACCGCATCGTTTGTGGGCCGTGCTCTTGAAGCCACGTGCGCATCCAGTCTTCGAGCTTGTCGATGTCAAGCGGGCGCTCCTCGCGCAGGACGATGCTGCGTACGGTGTCGTCGTGGTCGTGGTGGTGTGTATCGAGCCAGTGGGGGTCCATGTCGGATTTTTTTTGCACGTCAAATGCGTGTACGTCGAGAATGTGTGCCATATCGATCGTTCCTTTGATGGCGTAGTGGATGTGTGCAGTCGGGTTCATCGCACGCAGGCGCATTTCGAGTGTGTTGCGCGCCTCATCGGACACGAGGTCCATTTTATTGAGCAATAGGACGTCTGCAAAAGCGACTTGCTCTTGTGCTTCGTGGCCATGATCGAGCTGCTGCATCGCGTGGTACGCATCGACGACGGTGACGATCGCGTCCAGCGTGTACGTCTGTGCGATGTCGTCATCGACAAAAAACGTCTGTGCGACGGGTGCAGGGTCTGCCAAGCCTGTCGTCTCGATGAGCACGTGGTCAAAATGCAGCGTTCGCGCACTTGTTCCGGCACGCGCTTGCGCCAAGTCACTCAAGATGCGAATGAGGTCACCGCGTACGGTGCAACAAATGCACCCATTGTTCATTTCAAAAATATCTTCGTCCGCACCGATCACGAGCTGATTGTCGATGCCGACTTCGCCAAACTCATTCACGATGACGGCGATTTTTTTTCCATGCGCAGCAGTCAAGATGTGATTCAGCAATGTCGTTTTTCCTGCGCCGAGAAATCCGGTCAATACGGTGACGGGAATTTTTTCTTGTTGGGCAGTGATCGATACAGTCATACATACGCCTCCTTGTATGCGTCATAGTGTATGTTATTGTACATGTGCGCACACCAGTCTGTAAAGTTTACGATGTGTGATGAAAAAAGCACCCGAATGCTATGCTTCGGGTGCATATGCTTCCATTTCTTCGACGATGCGTTCAAATACGCGCATCGCTTCGCGAATGGGTGCAGGTGTGCTCATGTCTACGCCTGCGCGTGTCAGCAGGGCATTTGGGTAGTCGCTTCCCCCACTGCGCAGTAGAGCGCGTGTGCGTGCGACAGCGGGCGCGCCTTCGTGCAAGATCGCTTGCGCGAGTGCGGCAGCAGCGGAGAAACCGGTCGCATACTTGTACACATAAAAACTTGAATAGAAGTGCGGGATGCGCGCCCATTCGTATTTGATGTCCTCATCGACGACGACATCGTTGCCGTAGTACGTCTTGTTCAGTGCGAGGTACGTATCGCTGAGCACTTGCGCGGTCAGTGTCTCGTCTGCTTCGCATTTTTCATGGATCGCGCGTTCAAATTCGGCAAACATCGTCTGGCGAAACACCGTCGTGCGAAACGAATCGGCGTAATGTGCGAGGAGGGCAATGCGCGCCTTTGGGTCGGTTGTTTTGCGCAACAAGTGCTCCATAAGCAACGTTTCATTGAGTGTGGAGGCGACTTCTGCGAGGAAAATTGGGTATTGCGCGGTGCGATACGGCTGTGCTTCGTCGGACAAGTATGAATGGAGTGCGTGGCCCATTTCGTGCGCAAGCGTAAACATCGAATGGATGTTGTTTTTGTGGTTGAGCAATACGTACGGATGGGTACCGTATGCCCCCCACGAATACGCTCCAGACCGTTTTCCTTTGTTTTCATACGCATCGATCCATCCATCGTCGTATCCTTTGCGCAGCAAGGCGACGTAGTCTTCGCCCATCGGCAGGAGCGCCTCGGCAATGATCGTTTTTGCGGTTTCAAGAGGGATGGACTGATCTGGGGCATGTGACAGAGGTGCAAACAAATCGTACATATGCAGCGTATCGAGTTTGAGCAATCTTTTGCGTACGTTGAGGTACTTATGCAGCAACGGCAAGTGTTCGTGTATGGTCGCAATGAGCTGATCGTACACGGAAA
>JAGWXQ010000162.1 GCA_018969805.1 Paenibacillaceae bacterium
GAAGATCGCGGGACGTTGTTTGTCCATCCGGGTACAGCGGTATACGAAGGAATGATCGTCGGAGAGCACAATCGGGACAACGACATCGTCGTCAACGTATGCAAAGAGAAGGCGTTGACCAACGTGCGTTCGGCGACGAAAGAAGATACGGTCAAATTGAAAACACCGCGGGCGATGACGCTCGAATATGCGTTGGAGTACGTCGATGATGATGAGTACGTCGAAATCACCCCCAAAAATGTTCGCTTGCGCAAAAAATTGTTGATCAAATCCGATCGAGAAAAAGCGGAAAAACAAAAGAGGATGGCCTCCACATGACGGCGTGGTTGCAGCAGCATCCGTTTTGGACGTACGTGATCATTTGTGTGTTGATCGCGTACGTGTACGAGGCAGTGTTTCGCGCGGCGAGGTTGCCGGTGCTCAAGCATGCGCTTGTATACGTGTTGATCGCTTTTTTTGCCTTCGTATTGTTGTTTTTTCAAGCCATTGGGCTTCCGATCGTGCTCTGTCTCGTCGTCGCAGTCGCGCTCATGTGGATGGCGCGCGTCCGTGTCGCAATAGGGCGTAGTCGGACAAAAAAAGACGGATGAACCGCGAGGAGTATCCGTTTTGGCAGGGAGGCGCAAATCGGGTGGGGAAGCGAATGCCAGAGAACGTACTCGGAGGCAGTGCACCCGTGAATCGCAGCTCGCGCATCGTGCGCTGGATCGTCGGCATCGTGCTTGTCTGTATGCTCGGGGCAGCAGGTACGCTTGCCTACGTCGGCACGCTTGTGCGCGATATCGAACAGACGATATCGGATCTTGGTACCGATGAAGTCGTATTGCCTCCGCAAAAAGCGAACGCGAAGCCGATCGCGCTGTTGGTCTTAGGTACGGATTTTCGACCGGAGACGCGTAGTGCAAATACGGATGTGATTATGGTCGCTACACTCAATCCTGAGCGAAAAAGTGCGACAGTCGTATCCCTTCCGCGCGATGCGTACATCGATCCGAAGGGGCGCCCACCGGCAAAAGCAAATAGTTTTTATGCAGCGTATTTGTACGGACGCGCGTTCAAGGACGCGCCCAAAAACAAAGACAAGCGGCAATTGTATGCGATGAAGCAAATACGGTCTTTGTACAGTGACGTATTTGGCATACCGATCGATTATACGGTCGTCGTGCACTTTCAGACGCTCGTCGAAGTCGTCGATGTATTTGATGGATTGACGATCGATGTCGATCAAGATATGTGTTACAAAGACAGTTCGGACGATACACACATCGACTTGCGCAAAGGCGAGCAAGTGCTCGATGGAAAAAAGACACTCGATTTTGTCCGTTATCGCAAGTCGCAAAACTGCAAAAAACGCACGCGCGCTTCAAGCGACTTTGAACGCAATGCCCGGCAACAGGTCGTCGTATCCGCTTTATTGGACAATGTGCTTACCCCCCAAGGATTGATCAAGGCAAACGATGTGCTCGAAGCGATCAGCAAGCATGTCGATACAGACATTCCGAAAACACAAATCGAATCGATCATTAAAACGTACGCGACGATGAACAAAGAGCACATTGCCTTTATGCACCTCGATGGTACATGGGACGGGCACTATGTGCGCGTGTCCGAGACAGACATCAACGAGAGCACAGCGGCACTTCAGGCGCAGCTCAGTGGGAACGGAGTCGTCGCGACGAAACCCCCGCTTGAGAAGGAACCACGGAAAGTCCGCACGGAACCACCTGAAAATAAGACCGAAGAGCGAAAACCCGCACCACGTGCAGGGGAACCCGTCGCCCCTAAGCTACAAGAGAAAAAAGAACGTGTGAAAAATACAGGTCCTCAAAAACAAGAGCAAATCAAAGTCGATACGAAGCCTACAGACGAGCAAAAAGATGAACCGCAACCAGTCGTTCCAAAAGAAGAACCTGCACAAAAAGAACCTGTGGCAAAAGAACCTGAACCAAAAGAACCTGTGGCAAAAGAAACCAAACAACCGGATGAACCAAAAAAACAGCCAAAATCAGATGCTCCTGCATCGAACAAAAAGCCCTCTGCAAAGAACCCAAGCACACCGGAACAAGATCCAAATACCGAAATTCCTGATGCACCCCCGATACAAGATGGCGAACAGATGCCTTTTGGCATATAGGTACCATATATGGAGGGATACGCAATGACCAAACATGAAACCGTACCTGAAGTCGTGCGCAATGCGTGGGAAGCGCATGCACTTTCGCTGCTTACGACCGTCGATCGCCAGCTCAGTGCACCACTGACCCATGCGATTTCGTGGGTGTATGCGCCATCGGAGCGCGTTGTGCGGTTGGCGATTGATGCGCGTTCGTTTTTGGGAGCGCATTTGTTGCCGAGCACGTCGGTGAACATCGCGGTGTATGCGGGAGAGACGCTGTATGTCGTCTATGGCAAAGTGACGCGCGTCGTTGCATTGGACCATGTGCCGTTTGCGGTGCATTGTGTCGAAATCGATGTCGATCACGTCCGTGAGGCGATGTACTATGGCGCAAAAGTAAGCGTATTGCCCGCGGCCGAGAAGACGTACGATGTGCGCGCGGCACAAAAATTGGATGATCAAGTATTTGCCTCCATGCGTGCGGTGTAGCACCGTGGCCAAATCGGAGCGTCTACAGGCGTTGTGTGCGTTCATCACTTCATGTGGGGGCGCACTTTCTTTTGCGCAATTTATGGATTGGTGCCTGTACGATCCTCAGTGGGGATACTATATGTCTGCCCGTCAAAAAATTGGGGCGCAAGGCGACTATTATACGTGTGCCCAAGTGAGTGACGTTCTGGGGCATGCGCTCGCAGCTGCGATCGATGCGCACGTGCGCGCGGGCAACAAGCAGTGTCCGATCGGCATCGTCGAGTGGGGAGGAGGAGAAGGACATCTCGCACAGGCGATGCTGCGCGCGATCGACGCGTACGACTGGGCACCTTCTGTGCAGTTTGTCGGCATTGAGCGCGCTCCAGTGCACCGTGCGCGTATGGCAAAGACGCTCGCGCACGCCACCAATGTCACGATCACGGACGATGAGCGCATTGCTGAAGACGTCATGAGGCGCATGCACACGATCGTCATCGCCAACGAGCTGCTCGATGCACTGCCTGTGCATCGTGTCCGATGGGACGGTGCGCACTGGTACGAGCACGTCGTGCGTACGACTGGAGACCAGGTGGTCTCTGATTACGCCCCTTTAAACAACGAAGAAGTCCATCGTTGGATCAAAGACTACGGCGTGCGCGTGCGCATCGGGCAAACGATCGAAATTCCGCTGCGCGCACGTGCGTGGGTGCGGCGCATCGGGGCGGTGCTGTGCAGTGGAGGATGCGTGTGCATCGACTACGGAGACGATTGCGAGGCGCTCCTAAAGCGCGGGCATGAAGACGGCACGATTCGGGGGTACCATCAGCACATGATGATGACCGATATGTGCGCACACATCGGTGAACAAGACATGACGTACGACATCAATACGACGTGGATGACACAGTGGGCGTCCCAAAGCGGCTTTTGTGATGTCACGCTGATGATGCAAAAAGACTTTGTCATGCGATACGGCGCATTGGAGCGCATGTCTGAGGCAGCATACGGCAATCCATTTGGG
>JAGWXQ010000163.1 GCA_018969805.1 Paenibacillaceae bacterium
AGATGTTTTTTCATACATAAAACTCGTTTTCGCGCACGCATATTTCTGTTGCAGTGACTTATTTTTTGTCGTACAATACTATGTAGGTAGCATAATGCATCGTGCGGTGTGGGAAACTGTGTACTTTTGCCCCTTTGTAAGCATTTGCGATATGATGGTTGTGTGAGGGGTGATGGCGCGATGGCGAATGTATGGAGGCGCTTGTTTGAGCCGATAAGAAGCAAGCAGTGCGTCGGTATTGAGTGTACGGAGCAGTATATCCGATGGGTCGATATGGAGCGGGATCGGCAGTGGAAGTGGATGGTCATCGGGATAGAGGAGGAGCGGCTCAAAGAGGGGGTGATCGTCGGTGGGCGGATCGAGCAAGCGCATGCAGTCATCGATGTACTGCGGACGATGCTCGTGCGTCGGCGGATGCGCAAAATTCGCGGGCATATGGCGATTCCGAGTGCAGAAGTCGTGGCGCGTGTTCACGAATTGCAAAATGTGCCGGAGGGCAAAATAGCGGAAGTCATTGCTCACGAATTGCTTCACGTCAAGACGGTGCCGTTTGCGGATCCTGTGAGCGATTTTTTCCCACTGAAGTCGTATGGTGGGATGGACGATGAAGGGCAGCCAGACGGCGCGGCTTCGCAGCATGCGCATATGGTCATCGTCGCCCCGCAAAAATTGACGAAACAGTACCAAGATGTGTGCATTGCTTCGGGCATCGTGCCGGTAAGTATGGAAATACGTCCACTTGCCATATACCGATTGCTGGCACATCTTGTGCCGGATGTCGCACAGCGGGTGATGTTGGTCATAGACGTCCAATCGCAAGCGGTGGAGATGAGTTTGTTCGTTCGAGGGGAGTTTCACATTACGCGCTACGTCGCGATGACGTTTCCATCGGAGGAGCAAGACATCGGTGTCGTCATCGAGGGAGTCGTGCGGCAGCTTGCGGTGCTCGTGCAGCAGTTTACCAATTACTATCGATTTACACTAGGCAATCGCAGTGTGCGCGTCGATGAGATGGTCGTCTTGGGCGAAGTCGACATGCTCAGTGTTGTCGCTGCGCAGCTGGCCACGCAGATCGGCATCCCGGTATGTGCGCTGCCCCCTTGGGAGCACGGGGGCAAGGTGCTGAGTGCGGATGATGTGCGCACGTATGCGGTCGCACTCGGATTGGCTTTGCGGGGGGGCGTGTAGGATGCGGCCGATCAATTTATTTCCTCGACAATTGCGCCTGTCCAAAAGGCAAACATTGATCGTGAGTGTAATCGGATTTTTTATGATTGTGGGCATCGTCTTCGTGTATGTGTATACACATGCGATCAATGTACAAATACAAAATCAACAGCAATTGCTCGTTCAGATAGAGGGGCAAAAAAAATTGATCGAAGACCAACGCATCAAAACGAGTGGAGATACATTGCGCGCGGAACAATTTCGTGCCGTCGTGACTGCGTTGCAAGCAGAAAAGAAAGATTGGTATGCGTTGTTGAATTCGATTTTGAACCCGGCGACGTTGCCCCCAAGTACGAGACTGTCTGGTGTGGCGTTTGATGAAGGTGCACGCATCGTGACGATCAACGGACAAGTGTCGGATACGTCTTCACTGCAAGCGTACATCGCGTTTTTGCGCAAACAAGATCTGTTTGCAGAAGTGCGTTCTGGTGCTTTGCGCAATAGTGGAGCGAGCTCCGAAACAGGCGAAGCCATTTTTCAATTTACGCTGCAGCTGTATTTGTACGAACCAAAATAATGCCGCTGCGTGCTGTGCACGGGATGGATCGTGTGGTCAAGGGGGAATTGTCGTGCTGGACAAAATGTTGCCAAAAATAATCGGGACGCTGTTGCGTCCGGTCGTACTGTACAGCGTCACTTCAGGCATCGCGGTATGTGTCGTGCTGATCGTGTACATCAGCGTATACGTGTCCGCGACGACCGAACTTGCAGTGGTTAATGAGGAAGCCGCACTGCAAACGCAGCAGCTGCGCGTACTGGAAGATCAAGCAAGAAGTATGCCCAAGCCGATCGACGACGAAACGCTCAAGAAGCTGTTTGTCATGATTCCATCGACAGATAAAAATGTCGATTTTTTAGAAGAAGTAAACAAATATCAAAAAAAAACAAGTATTAAACTGAAGTCACTCGATTCGGACGGTGTGTTTGAAAACGCATATGAAAGCCTCGTCACGCGCATCAATCAACTGAGTGACAAAAACTTCGATGCAGCGAAAAAACAACAAGCGACTGAAGGAGCGCGGGCGATCAAACAAAAATTTGTGTCGATTACCGTTGAAGGAACGTACGACAATGTCATGAAATTTTGGAGGGGGCTCGTCCGGCGGTTTCGGTTTGTAGACACGGCAAGCTGGACCATGCAGTTTGATAACCAAGGTCAGGCGTTTACTGGAGAACAACGAACAAACTTGGAGATCGAATTGCGTGTGTATTCCAGTCCAGACAACAACGATTTGCAAAAAAAACTGTAGCGTCGCATTCATCCTTGCAACGGTGCACAGAGAAGGGGGGAGGGGGGACATGCATCGTTCCAAACATACCCAACGAGGTGCTTCGCTCATTGAAGTGATTGGCGCTTTTGTGTTGCTGGCGATCATCACAACGAGCATTATCGATATATCACACAGTTCGGTATTGAACGCCTTGTATGCCAAACAAGAATCGATCGCAATGGCTTTGGCGCAAGAAGAAATGGGTAAGAACGTAGAAGAATTGCGTTTGCGAGGGAATCTATTTAGTACAAAAACAATTAGCAATAACGGGAAAAATTTTATGATTTCTGTGCTTAAATCGGCAATCGAGGACACTCCAAAAGTGCCAATAGGAGAAACGGGAACCGATTGTCCTGATTGTACCTATCAAATCCGTCTTGAATCGATCGTGTACGATTATCATTATAAATCAACTAAAGATGATATTAAGACGGAAAAAAATGACCCTGAAAACCAAAGAGCAAAAAAAATTACGATTATGGTGAGCTGGTAAACGAACGGGAACAAATGCACACGAAGGGGGTGTCCAGCATGCACAGGCGACGATGGCAACGGGGGGCATCGACATTGTGGATGGTAACAATCGTCGGTGCGTTGCTGGTGATCGTCATCCCGAGTATTTTGGATACGTTTTCCAATTCCCGATTGTATGCACGCAACATATGGGATCAGACACTTGCAAATACGTTGGCGGTTTCTCATGTCGATGCATTTTTGGCGTATTATAATCGGTATACGGGGGATGCGAGTGATGTAACTGTAAGCAGCACGAATTACGTTCGTGCATACACATATTGTGGAGTAGAGAGAAATTATACGTTGCATGGTGGGATAAAAGTTGTTTTGAAATTGGACTGTGAGGAAAAATTAAATCAAAACAATCCTAATAAAGTAGATGAATTTACAATTAAAGGATATGCGAAAGTAGGCAATGAAGAGGCTGCAAAAACGTTTAAAATTGAACCGAGTTTAAAAGGATCTACGCAAGTTTCGTCCGATATAACGATCCAATCGGGGTCGATTGATCGAATACCGATAGGCAATGATACGCCACAAACGGTTTCATTTGCTACATTTAACATACAACAGTATGAAAATGA
>JAGWXQ010000164.1 GCA_018969805.1 Paenibacillaceae bacterium
GGCAAAAATGACGTCGCCGTGATCCCTACGAATACAAACAAAGTATTTAGACCAGGAGAGACCTATGTTCTTCAAAATCCGCATGAACAAAAAGCCCAAACGCACATGACTGCGCCTGATGGTACGTACGCATTGCTTATTCCGATCGTCGTTAAATCGGCGCTTTCTCCCGACGTGCCTACATTTACCCACTTTGAGACTGCCTCTGGCACGCGCGTTCCGATCCAAAGCCACGAAGTAATGCAGCACATCGACTTTGACGATCGCGCACAATGGATGCGCGCCTTGACAGGAACGCGTCAGCTCCAGCTTATTCGATGTTTCGTGGAACACCCAAAAACAGCTCGTGAATCGTTTCGCGCAATTCACTATACACTGGACGGAGCTTCTTATGTTGCACCGATGTCCATTACGATACAAGCTGCGCAGACCGCGTCATCAGTCGATACCCAATTGTTCACAAACGCATTTGGCACGTTCCATCCGTCAGATGCGCAACGCGATGCGATTTCTGCGTTTTTTGATCTAGAGAAAATTAATGGCTCTGGAGCAATGGAAATTCTTTTTGATACTCCTGTAAAAAACATCGCTTACTATCGGTACACGAAAGATGAAACTGGGAACATCGACATCGAAAAAAATGCGGCTGCACGTATTGAATACACGCCCGAGGAAAATGTACAATACCAAGTCGTTGTCACACGAAATCCCGAATTTTTCTCTGAAGCGCGCTTTCGACTTACAGGCAACGTGCCACCCTTATATACAAACACGTACATCGTGCAAGATGACGCTTTTTTTAATCAATCCCTCCTTTCTTTGTGCTCTGCTCGTTTTTGTCGCTAACGAATCAACCTTGTGGGCGGACATGGCGCACCAGTGTTGCATAGGTTTGCGCAATCCATGTTGTCCCCGCATCGGTATACTATGAGGAGGGGTATTGTGAAGAAATTATTTCATCGAATGGCGCATGCGTTCCCTAAACTGACTGGAAAATCAAACTTCATCATCGGTTTATTGTTCGGAATCATTGTTTTCGGCGGTGGATGGTGGGCAGTGTCGTGGCTAGGCAAAAATGACGTCGCCGTGATCCCTACGAATACAAACAAAGTATTTAGACCAGGTTGGTCCTTCAGGGGCTTAGATACTACAGAAATACACCTAACAGATAATGACGCTAAAGAACAAGAACGAGTGTATCCATTGCTTATTCCGATCGTTTTAAAATCTGTACATTCAAAAGATGTGCCCGCATTTACTTATTTTGAATCGGTCACCGGTGCACTTGTCCCGATCTCACGCCACGTCATCGCAAAAAAGATTGCCGTGGACGACCGCCCGCAATGGATGCAGTCACTGACAGGGACGCGCGAGCTACAGCTTATTCGATGCTTTGTTGAAAACAAAGAGACACCAATCGAGTTTCGCGCGATCCACTATACTCTTGGAGGGAAATCATACTCGGCTCCAGTACAGATTAAGGTACAAACCATTGGGAAAACGGATCAAGATCAAGATGATTCACTCGTCCTTGACGCTTCTTATACTCTTGGTGGCTTCAGTCGATACAATTTTCAAAAGGGGTCACTCGAAACATTTGTCAAAATAACAAATTTGAACACATCCGGTTCTATGGAAGTGGCTTTCGATGCTCCTGTACACAGTGTTTCTTACTATCGTTTTGAAGAGGATAAAGATGGATACATCACCACCGCACAGCAAAAATCCACGCGCATGGAGTACTCAAATAACGTACGATATAAAGTGGTCGTTTCTCGTCATCCTCAATTTTTCTCAGAGGTTCGTTTTCATCTCACAGGGGATGTGCCCGCGGGTTTGAAAAACACATACGTTGCTCATGATGACGCATTTTTTGACGAATCCCTGATGTCTTTGTGCTCCGCTTTTTTTTGTCGATAAAAAAAAACCACCCCTATGCAGTCAGCGGGTGGTTTTTTTTTACGACACACTGTCTTGATTTGTCTTGCTTCGCATAGCATGCACTTCTTCAATGCACGCGACGACATGCGCAAGTCCCTCAAACCATAATTCTTCTTCGATTGTGAATGCAGGGAGCAACCGCAATACGTTTGGACCGGCATTGATGGCCAATACACCCCGATCGATCAGCTTCTGGATGACTGGTACTGCTTCATCGATCAGCTCAATACCGATCATCATCCCACGTCCACGCACTTCACGTACCCCATCACAATGCGCAAGTGCATCGCGCACATACGCCATGCCCGCTTCTCCAATCGTGCGCGCCCGATCAATGAGCTGCTCTTCCATGATGACGCGCCATGTAGCGATCGCGGCCGCACACGCCAGAGGATTGCCTCCAAACGTAGAGCCATGCGTTCCTGGAGAAAACGCTTGTGCAAGACTGCGCTTCGCCATCATCATCCCCATCGGGAATCCGCTTGCGATGCCTTTGGCCGTCGTAATAATGTCGGGTTCAAGATGCACGTGCTCGTAAGCAAACAACTTCCCCGTACGTCCAAAACCACTTTGGATTTCATCTGCAATGAGCAACACATCATAACGCGCACACAATTCCCGAATCGCATCGGCAAACGCCTGCGTAGCGACACGCACACCGCCTTCTCCTTGCACACATTCGACCATGATGGCGCACGTGTGTTCATCGACAACATCGTGTAGTGCCGCACAATCATTGTACGGAATGTGCACAAAGTCTGGTACGAGCGGTGCAAAACCGTACTTTACTTTGTCTTGCCCTGTCGCCGAGAGTGTCGCCATCGTCCGTCCATGAAAAGACTGCAAAAACGTCACGATCCGCGTGCGATGAGGCTCTTTGCGTACGGTATGCATCGTTCTGCGCGCAAGCTTGATTGCAGCCTCATTGGCTTCCGCACCACTATTACAAAAAAACGCGACATCGGCACAGCATTGCTCCGTGACCATGCGCGCATACTGTTGTTGCTGTGGGATGTCGTACCAGTTGGATACGTGCCACAGCGTACGCAGCTGCTGCTCGAGTGCTTCTACGACGCGTCGTGGTGCATGTCCGAGCGACGTGACCGCGACACCACTCATTAGGTCAATGTATGACCGTCCATGCTCATCCCATACCCGACTGCCTTCCCCACGCACGAGCCGCATCGGAAACGGTGCGTAATTGGGAAATAACGCGTCACGTTCACCCATGACGCTTCTCCTCCTTTGGTCGATCCCACGATTTACGCCAAGACGATGCGCGTCCCGACACGCTCACCTCTCAGCACTTTGCGCAATACACCTGCATCTGCTCCGTTGACGACGATGACTTCTTTAACCGATCCACCCAAACACGCGATCGCCGATCGCACTTTGGGAATCATACCACCCGTGATGTCCCCGCGTGCGATCATGTGTTCGATGTCATCGGCCGTCAGACGCTCAATAACGTGACGTACACCGTCCACGACGCGCATCACACCCATGACGTCCGTGACGACGACAAAAGGATTTGCCCCTACAGCGTCCGCTACTGCACCAGCAGCACTGTCTGCATTGATGTTGTACCGTACACCGTCCATCGCCAGCCCGATCGGGGCAATGACGGGCACGTATCCCGCTCCGAC
>JAGWXQ010000165.1 GCA_018969805.1 Paenibacillaceae bacterium
AAGCACTGGAAAGAAAGCGGATTGCAAAGTCTGTTAGAACGATACAAGAACATGCGTGAGATTTCATGAACCGCCGTATACCGAACGGTACGTACGGTGGTGGGAGAGGTCGGGGGCTAGCCGCCCCCTCCTACTCGATTTTTTTTGCATGAAAACTGTCGTTTGTCGTGGTACACTGGAGCATTGGAGGGGATCGGCATGGAGTGGTCATCGAGAACGAGTGCGCAGGTGAAGCGGTGGGCGCGTTTGCTTCATGCAAAAGGGCGGGAAGAAGAGCGGGCGTACATCGTCGAGGGTGAGCACATCGTGCATGAGGCGCATGTGGCACAAGTGCGTGTGACAGACGTATGGGTGCTGCGCGGATATCGCGGGAGCGTCTTTCGTTGGCAGGGCAAGACGGCGGCGGTGTGGCATACGGTCACTGAGGAAGTCATGGACAAAATCACGGATACGAAGACGATACCGTCTGTGGCCGCGCGCGTGTGCATGGACGATGATGGTGGACTGCGCGGTGGGATGCAGACGGTCATCGCGCTGGATGCAGTGCAAGATCCAGGCAACGTCGGGACGATCGTGCGTACTGCGGCGGCGTTTGGGACAGATATGGTGCTTCTTGGGCACGGCTGTGCAGACGTGTACCACCCAAAGACGCTGCGCGCGGCCCAAGGAGCGCATTTTTTTGTGCCTGTATGGCGTGGAGACATCGTCGAGGCGCTTACACTGCTGCGCCGAGACGGTGTCGCTATTGCAGCGACGGCAGTCGATGGGGCACCACTGGATGCGTCGTATGGACGAACGTGCTGGGTGCTCGGAAATGAGGGGGCGGGTATTTCCCCCGCGTGCGCAGCGCTGTGCACGCATCGGGTACGCATCCCGATGCGGCGAGAGATTCAGTCGCTCAACGTCGCTGTGGCAAGTGCGATCGTGTTGTACGCGTCGATGGGGCAATAATTTTCTTGACAACGCATTACTTTATTTTGTATCATAGTAATATCAAATCAAAGGAGGGTGTATGATGTTCTTGGTGAGGAAGCATGTCGGTGTGTGTGTTGTTGTAGCCATGCTTGTGGCGACGGTCACGCCTGCGCGAGCGCAGCAACGGGTAGATAATATGCACATACAGCACGTATTGAGCAGTGCACAAAAGTTGATGGAACAGTGTATGGCTCGTTTTTCCAGAGATAAGGAGAATGCGTCCGTGCACGCACAAACTGCGCACGCTGAGCAATGTATTCGCGTCGTCATTGCCCAGATGACGGATACGCGCAATGCGTCTGCAGCAGTGCTTGCGGTACCGTCACTCATGAGTGCACTTGGTTCTTTGCTCGCTGGAGTTGGTACGCTGTCTGCGGCCGCAATCGGATGGGTTGTCGCTGCTGTGGCTGCGGTTGTACTCTTACTTGCTGTAGCGATTTGTTATGCGGACAATGCGTGTCGTACACAGGCGCAAAAGCATATGGATGCGATCATGAGCCAAGTTTTGGGATCGCTTGCGCAGAAGTGGAAATGGATTGGGAATCATGGCGATCGCATCAAAAAAGCAACTGCCGCAATGTGGAATAAAGTAAAACCGCAAGGAGCACTTACGATTGGAGCGGCACAACGCGTTGTGCACTATGCACTCAATGAGTTTGCAAAAGCAAAAGAGAACATTGTTCGCGGTCGTGTGTTGATGTCTTCAGGACATCAAGACGCACGTTCATCAGATGATATTGAAACAATGCGAGACAATGCACGACATGTAGACAAAACGTGTTCCATGGTTGTGGAAATACTGATCGCACAATATGAGCTACATGTTCAAGAAATGAGGCATTTAGAATTAATAAATAGTGAGTTAAACAAAATCAAAACATCGAAAATTTTTTCTGAGAATGCACAGCATGTTGATGTACAAATCATGCATAATTTTAAAAGATTGTACGATCTATTACCAAATATATTCAAAGCGATGCATGTTCCGCTGAACAAAAGCAATACGCATTATGTAAATACAGTGATGAAAGGATTGAAAGAATGGAGGTCTTTTTTTAAAAAACCAGAGAAAATGGCTAATTATGGAAGAGAAATTATGAGAAAATCAGAAAATTTAATGGAGCAAATGGGAGGGGAATGGCACCCACACGACGTGGTAGACACAACAAAAAGTGTATTTCAATCTAGGGCAAATATCGATAAGTTCATAAAAACACCAAACAAAGTGTTGTACTATTTGGTTCAGGACATTCTTGCTCTTTTTGGTGGTTTAGCAGGAGGTGCTTTTGGCTTGGATCGGATCCTGTATTTGATGCATGGAATGCGGTTTGCGGATCCCGCGTCGTTGAAATTATTCGCGGATATGAAAAAATATATGGAAATCGAGCAAAAAGAGTACGATAAATTTAAAAAACTGTTCAATGAAATACTTGATCGAGGATGCACAGCGGAACATCAACGGAATTTAGATGCAATAAGAGATGAAATCGCAAAAATAAAAAATGACTATAAAAACGTCATCGATAAATTTCGCAACATATACAATTACTCGATTTGGGAAGCGGGTTATCATACGACGTTATCACTATATTGGGAAACAATTACAAAGACTAAAGTCACATACAATGACAAACTAAAAACAATACTTGATGCAATAGAATATTTTTTGAAGAAGATCCACAAAAAATAACAAGTCGTTGTTTTCTCGTTCGGTGCATAGTTGTGTCCGTACTGTACGTATGCGGGGGTCGCATATCGTGCTGTGGGGGTGGCGGTATGCGGTCGTTTATGCGACGGCGGTGGCGTCGGCGTTGGGTCATTGGATGTGTGGTATGTGTGGTCGTGTGGGGGTTTGTTTGTATGGTCGGCTGGCTGGATGAGCGGGTCACTCCGGCATTGATTGCTGCGGCGCGAACGCACGTACATGTGCGCATCGCACAGGCGATTCGTGAGGCGATGCGGGACGGTGTCGATGTGCGATCGGACGTGGTGAAGCCGGACGTCGGAAACAGTTTTGTACTGGATTATGCGGTGGAGCGTCGCATAGCGCGGGAAGCGCAGGATGTCGTCGCGCGCCTTCTGGGGCGGGAGGCGACGTGGGAGCAAGACGTATCGGTAGGCCAATTGCTCGACATCGCGCTGTTGTCGTCGATCGATGCGGCGGTACAGATGAAGTTTCGTGCGATCGGGATTCCCGCGATCGAAGTGCGTACCCGCACAGAGACGCTTGGGATCAACGTCGTCGTCTTTCACGTGTATGTGCATATTGAAGTCGTCGGGACGGTGTTTGCGCCGTTTGCGCAGGCGTCACAAACCGTGACGACGGATGTGCCGTTGCAGTCCATCGTCATAAAAGGAGACGTACCCCAACTGTTTTTGCCACACACAGTCCCTCCGAACGGTCGGTAGGGGCTGTATGTTGTTGTGCGGTATGGTATACTCAAACTAATCCCTTTATGAAAACATCAAGGGTCGCTTATTGCGAGGAAACATTTTTGAAACGGATCGAAGGTTTGTGATGGATGCAGATCATTATGTGACGCAAGGGGATGAAGCACATAT
>JAGWXQ010000166.1 GCA_018969805.1 Paenibacillaceae bacterium
GCAAGGAAGTTTGAAAATACGGGGATCCACATTGAAGACCTCGTGTCGATCGGTTCTATTGGGTTGATTAAGGCGGTCAATACATTCGATCCGACGAAAAAGATCAAGCTGGCGACATACGCATCGCGATGCATTGAAAATGAAATACTCATGCATTTGCGCCGCACGAGCAAGACGCGTTCGGAAGTGTCGCTTGACGAGCCACTCAACGTCGATTGGGACGGAAACGAGCTGCTGCTCTCGGACATCATCGGTACCGAAAACGACACGACGACACGCAACGCCGACGAACAAGTGGACCGAAGCTGCTTACAAGAAGCACTCCAGTCGCTCAATCCCCGTGAGCAAGTCATTATGCAGCTGCGCTTTGGATTGACGAGTGGCAAAGAAAAAACGCAAAAAGAAGTCGCGGATGAGCTCGGCATTTCGCAATCGTACATTTCGCGTCTGGAGAAAAAAATTATCGATCGGCTGCGCAAACAGTTTGATCATATGCGGTGAACGACTGTGACGCAATACGCATCCTCTATGGAAAACAGAGTTCCAGATGACCCGACTGCGAAAGACGTGCGTCGGGATTTTTTTTGTGCGATGCGGTACAATGGGGGGGATTCGGTTTAAGGGGGCATGGGTGGATGAGTGGGGCTGTTGCTGCGGGCACTCCGTTTGTGAAGGTGCAGGCATTGGGCAACGATTTTGTACTGTTTGATCAATTTCCGTCCAACGCCTCCGACATCGCGCGCATGGTGTGTGATCGTCATCGTGGGATTGGGGCCGATGGATGTATTTTTTTGGCACCTGCGCATGGGGCAGACGTGCGGATGCACATTCTCAATGCCGACGGCACAGAAGCCGCACAGTGTGGCAATGCGCTGCGGTGTGTGGCGCACGTCCTTCAGTCACGTGGGGTTCGCATGCCGTGTGTCATCGAGACCGTCGGACGCGGTGCCCAGACCGTCCATTGGATCGATGGCATGGCCGATGTCGATATGGGGGTGCCGATGTGGGAGGCGCACAGCATTCCGCACGTGGCCCTTGGGGACGACGTTGTGCGCGATGTGCGCGTCGTTATTGATGGCGTGCCGTTCGTATACGACGCGGTGTCGTTTGGCAATCCGCATTGTGTCGTCGTCGTAGACGACATCGCAGCGTGCGACGTGGCGCGATATGGGGCAGCGCTTAGCGCACATGCCCATTTTCCAGAGCAGGCAAACGTTGAGTTTGTGTACGTCCACAGCCACGATGTACTGCACATGCGCGTATGGGAGCGTGGGGTCGGGGAGACCCAAGCGTGTGGGTCGGGGGCGTGTGCGGCGATGGCGACGCAGCACCGTGCAGGGCGTGTCGGAACCGATGTGACGGTGTGTATGCCTGGAGGGGACGTGCGCATTGCGTTGCGGGATGGACATATTTGGAAAAGCGGGCCGGCTGAGACGGTGTTTGTCGGTCGGTGGGGGCCATGAATGTGCGGGACGTTTTGCGCGAAGCCGTTGTCATTGCCGACGGTGCGATGGGTACGTACGTCGTACAGCGCGGGTGTCCGATTGGTGTATCGGTAGCGGGATACAACGTCCAGCAGCCAGAAATGATTCGTGCCGTGCATCGCCAATACGTCGAAGCTGGCGCGCAATTGGTGCGTACGAATACGTTTGGTGCGTCGCGCGCCCATTTGGACGTGTACGGGCTTGGCGCGCAGTTTGATGCGATCCATGCGGCTGCGGTCGCACTGGCACGGGATGCGGGCGGTACGTATGTATTTGGATCGATCGGACCCGCCCCTCAGCACGACGCAGACCGCGCTGTCGCGCTTGCGGTGGAGCAGGCAGACGCTCTGCTTGGGCACGGAGTCGATGGGCTCTGGTGTGAGACGTATGGCGACATCGAAGAAGCGGTGCGTACCGTACAGGCACTGCGCGCGCGTGGCGGGCACGTCATCGTCTGCACGCTCGCGGTCAGTGCACTGCCACCGGATGCGTGGTGTCGTCTTGCGGATGCCGGTGCAGACGTCGTAGGGCTCAATTGCCGTACGGGTCCGTATGGCATGCATCGGTTGCTCGTCTCGATCGAAGCACCCGTGCCATTGGCAGCACTGCCCAATGCCGGCATGCCGTCTTGGCAAGATGGGGCGTACGCGTATCCGGCATCTCCTGCGTATTTTGGAACATGTGCTGGTGAGTTGGTCGGAGCCGGTGTGCGCTTGATCGGGGGGTGCTGTGGTACGACACCAGAGCACATCCAGAGCGTGGCGCAGCACGTACGACAAGCTGCGTTGGGCGCACTGCCGGTGCACAGTACGTCCCCGATCGTCGTGCGGCCCGCACGACCGCCGTCGCCGTCGATCGTCGATACAGTGCGCGCGCGCCATACGGTGCTTGTCGAGCTCGATCCACCGCGGTTGCCGCAGATGGATGCGTTTTGGCGCGGTGCGTCTGCTTTGCGCGATGCGGGAGCGGATGCGATTACGCTCGCGGACAATTCGCTCGCGATGACGCGCGTCAGCAACATGGCGATTGCAGCCCAGATGCAGGCGCGCATCGGGGTGCGGCCGTTGCCCCACATCGCATGCCGTGACCGCAACGCACTCGGGATGCACGCGCACGTGTACGGTTTGCATGCGCTTGACATCGACCACGTGCTTGTTGTGACCGGAGATCCGGCGTCGTTTGGCGATTTGCCCGGCGCAAAGTCGGTGTTTGATATGACGTCGTTTTCGCTGATCAAAGGGATCAAGCAGCTCAATGACGGCATTGCGTTTTCTGGAAAGCCGTTGGCACAACCGACCCGATTTGTCATAGGGTGCGCGCTCAATCCCAACGTGAAACACTTGGACAAAGCGATCGTGCGCCTTGAGAAAAAAATTGCTGCGGGGTGCGATTTTGTGATGACGCAGCCGATTTACGATCGGACGTTGCTCCATCGGCTGTACGCCATGACGCGGCACATCCGCATTCCGATATTTATCGGCATTATGCCGTTTACGAGCGGGAGAAATGCTGCGTATTTGCACAATGAAGTACCAGGCATTTCTCTGACCGACGACGTACTGCGGCGCATGCAAGGGCTTGAAGGGGTTGCGGGTCGCGAGATGGGGCTGTGCATTGCACGGGAGCTGATCGACGAGGCGATGCCGCTGTTTCGGGGGTTATACATCATTACACCGTTTATGGCGGTCGATTTGTCGGTCGCCTTGACGCGGTACGTGCATGCGGAGGGATCACGTGTTTGATCGATGGTACGTGGACAGTTTTCAAGACGATTATGTCGCACGGTACGCCCATCGCGATGCGCATCAGGCGCGCAGTGATGTTTGTGCGCTCGTCGATGTGCTCGGATGGTGTGCTCCTGCGGAAGTCCTCGACGTGTGCTGTGGTGCGGGTAGGCATGCGCGCGTATTGTGTGACCTTGGTTTTTCGGTGACGGGGCTTGATTTGTCGTTGCCCCTGCTTGAGCGCGCGCGTGCGCTCGCT
>JAGWXQ010000167.1 GCA_018969805.1 Paenibacillaceae bacterium
AAAGGGGGGGTAAAGATGCTCTTAGTAAAATATGAAGCAGTCAATGCGCAGGGGAAAGTCAAGCGTGGGAAGATCCAAGCGGTTACGGTGGACATTGCGGAGACCCAATTGCGCAATCGTGGGTACACGGTGACCAAGTATGAGGTCGGGAAGCCGTCGCTATTGCAAATGGACGTGTCGCTCGGTGGTCAAAAGTTTTCGAAGCTGGAAATGGCATCGCTCTGTCGGCAGCTCGCAACATTGTATAGTTCGCGAATCGACATCGCAAGAGCTTTAGAAATGATGGCGCAGATGGCAACAAAACTCCAGCACCAACAAATGTTGTACGACTTGCTCGATTTTGTGCGTAAAGGAAAGCCGCTTTCGAGTGCGATGAGTGAGTTTCCGACGGTGTTTGATGAGATGGTCATTAGCATGGTGCGTGCGGGTGAAGCGTCCGGAAAAATGGAAGAAATGCTGAACAATCTCGCAGATTTCTATGATCGCTCGGTGCGCATTGCTGGGAAAATTAAAGGGGTGTTGTTTTATCCGCTAACGATTCTTGCGTTTGCTTTTGTGGCGATCGTCATTTTGATGGTATATGTAATTCCTAATTTTGAGGCAAATTTTGCACAGCTGGGCGCGGAATTGCCACTCATCACCAAAATTGTCATGGGCATTAGTGAGTGGGTGCGCGCAAAATGGTATATCGTTATTGCGTTGGTGTCGGGACTTGTTGCGACCCCTTTTGTTATGCGGAAGTTTCCGATGGGATTGTACATTTTTGACTTGATCTTGCTGCGTTTGCCGGTATTTGGGGCGCTGGTGCAAAAACAAGCTGTGCTGCGCTTTTGTACGGTGTTTGGTACGTTGTTTGGCGCAGCAGTGCCGATCACCGAAACGCTGCGCATCGTGTCTTCCGTGACGGGCAATGAGTTGATGAACGACGTCATTCGAAAGTCAGAAGAAGAAGTGCGCGTCGGACGTTCGCTCATTGTCCCGTATCAGCAGTCGTCGCTGTTTCCACAAATGCTCACGCAAATGATGGCAATCGGAGAAAAATCTGGAACGCTCGATATCATGCTCAAAAAAATCACGAAATTTTACGAAGAGGATGTCGATCGCACCATCGGACGCATCCAATCCATGATCGAACCCATTCTGATCATTTTTATTGCATGCATCGTTGGATTTATCGTCATGTCGATCCTCATGCCGCAGCTTCAGCTCATCCAAGATTTCCAAAAGCAATAGCACGTCCTTGATGCCAGATGGCATCAAAGCATCCCGTACAGATGACCGTTTGTACAGGATGCTTTTTTGTACATCGACTGGCGTGTACGACTCCACCAAAAATGTTTATGTGCGCAAATAGTTGTTGCACACGCCGGGGCTATTTGGTATAATCATACTATAGAAAATTTGAGACAATTCTAAAGAAAAGTAAAGGAGGGTTCGGATATGAAATTACGATTTTTCAACAAAATGCACAATAGCCAAAAAGGAGTTACTTTGATTGAATCAATTGCCGTTACATTGATTACGGTACTCGTATTTGGTGGGGCGTTTGTGGCGATGACACAGCTGCAGTCGATCTCAGACACGTCTGCGGAAGTCGTTGCAGACGATCAGGCGCATGCACAATTGTTTGCGGAAGTGACCCAATTGCTCTCTAAAGTGAGTAATCTTGTATATTTTAAATATAGTGATCAAAAAAAAGAGTGGCGATATAAGTTTTTGGGAGAAGACGCGATCGTTTACGGGGCGTTGGTGTTGGATGGAAATGAGCTTGCACAATACACATGTGATGTTACAGGAAACGAGGAAAATTTTACCAAAAAAGATGAAAACATATGTGCGATCGGAAAGAAGGTGCTTTCCAAAAATATTCCAGGTTTTGACATCAAGCTCGATAAGATCACAGCAACAGAAGATCTAAATGACGGTCAATTGCTCGATGACCAGCAGTCGCTGCGCATCGTATTGGGGCGCTTGCGGGGAAATATCGGACAAACGAATACGTCTGAAAAGGACAAACTCATCAGCGAAGTTGTGCTTCAGCTGATCCCCGATGCAGACGATACCGTCTATATGCGCAACGTCGGATCGGTTAGAGTAATTGGACCGAATCCACCTCCTGGATGTACTGCACCAACAATATGCGCACCACCAGTAGAGGAACAGGTAGACCTGCCACCGAATACAAGCCCCCCCTCCGGCCCTGGCCCTGGCCCTGGCCCTGGCCCTGGCCCTGGCCCCGACCCCGGCCCTGGCCCCGACCCTGCTCCGGACATACGCATCACTGAGCAAGAAATGCCGTACCACTACTGGTATGCGCTTGTGCAGGAAGTGGAGAGGAGAAAAAATAATTTGACAGACAAGCTGTATGGCTTTGAAGTCGCTCCGGGGAAAGAAGGAAGTGATGGAACCACAGGAGAGGTACCAGGGCCTAAATCAGATATGCCAGTGACCGATCTCACTCTTGGAGAAGTAATCGTAGGACTGAATGCGTTGTCGATCATCCAGTTTCTCAACCCCGTGTATGTGGATAAAAATGGTGTCGTGAAAAAAGCGAGCAATATTGATTGGGATACGTTAAACGCCACGCGCAACAATGGGTATCGGCTTCCTCAAAAAACAGAATGGCTTGCGGCGGCAAAACTGATCGGACAGACAACGTTGACGAGTACAAATGAGAACTGGGCTGTACGGAATGATTGGGGAAGACCAGCAGGATGGAGATGGTTTATCCCGAGCACGTCAACAGGTGAAGCAAAGTTTGACGCTGGGAAATTGGTCTTGACGACACAAGAAGCAGATGCGTCGCAATGGTGGACCCATGTCCCCGTGCGCTCCAATACGCCGTACGTGCTGAAAGCAAAACTTTCGTGTACGACGTGCACTGCGCACATCAACGTCTTTATTCGCCGTAATGGAATTTTGGAATTTTATCAGCGCAGTAGTAACGTAACGGCAACCACAGACATCACGCTGCGGATGACGATTCCTATGGATGTAGATGCTGTACGCATTCATGCGCACAAAGACGGGGCAGGGACGATGGAAGTCCAGGACTTCTCTTGGACGAAAGAAGTCGATATTCTTAAAGACAGCTCAGAAAAAACGATCACAGCGGATTTTTCAAACCTGCTCCAAAACGGCAATGCCGAGGACGGGATCAACAATTGGACAAAAGAAGAAATTACAGGGAATGCCAACATTACGACGACACAAACATGGGCAGATGATCAGAAAAAACTATGGGTAATAGAAGGAGGAAGCAGCTTTGTTATCTCCACAAAATCCCAAAAAACACAACAAGGCGTATTTTTTCACAAAGGAATGGCTGGCACTGCACCACAGCAAACGGCGCGATTGTATCAAGATGTGACGGGTGTAGAACCGGGAAAAATGTACCGTCTATCTGGTTGGATTGCGTGCCATCGCTGCGAATCGTATTTGCGCGTCGAGGCACTCGATTCCGCA
>JAGWXQ010000168.1 GCA_018969805.1 Paenibacillaceae bacterium
TGTGCGCGGATGCCGCAGCGTTTTTTTCGCTCGTACTGAACGATACTGCCCAAGGAAAAGAAGCGTATGCATACGTACGGTCTCGGGGCATCGACCAGCGGATGATCGATGCGTTTGACATCGGGTACGCACTGCCCCAGTGGGATACGTTGCGCCAGCATTTGCTCCATCGTGGGTATACCGATGCCCAAATCGTTCAGGCGGGACTGACGATTGCGCGCATTGAGCGCAACGATGCGTACGATCGGTTTCGCGACCGCATTATGTTTCCGATTCGCGATGCGCAAGGGCGTGTGGTCGGTTTTGGTGGGCGGGCGCGTACAGAAGACGTGCAGCCCAAATATATGAACTCGCCGGAGACCCCGCTGTTTCACAAACAACACGTGCTGTATGGGTTTCATATGGCAAAAGCGGCAATTCAAAAAGCGGACACGGTTGTTCTGTTTGAAGGGTACGTCGATGTGATCAAAGCGTGGAGTGCGGGCATTGACAACGGTGTGGCGACGCTTGGCACTGCGTTTGGCGATGCCCACGTTTCGTTGCTGCGGCGCATGTGCAACAACGTCGTCGTTTGCTACGACGGCGATGCGCCCGGGCAAGCTGCGGCGTGCAAAGTGCTTGATGCGTGCGAACGCGTCGGGCTAGACGCTTCCGTCGTCCCTATGCCTGCAGGCATGGATCCCGATGCGGTCTTCGAACGCGACGGTGCAGAACCATTGCGCCGCCGCATCGTTCACGAAGCGGTTCCTGCGCTGACGTTTCACGTCCGATACGCCCAAGCGCAGCACGCAAGCAAAGAAGCAGCGCACGTACTCGTCGTACGCGACGTATTGCCCCGCATCGCGCGTCGTCCGACTCCGACGGAGCGCGAACACGGTTTGCGCACGTTGGCTGCTGAAGTCGATTTTGATGTCGATCTGTTGCGCCAGCAGTTGCACGAAATGCGTTTGCAACAACAACCTGTCAGGGATAATCGACAAGCATCGTGGAATACTATGCGCAAGGTCGTGGTACCGGGGTTGCGCCCGGCACACGAGCAAGCCGAACGCCAATTGCTTGCTGCGATGCTGCATCGAAAAGAAGTGAGCGATGCGGTGCAGCGCGATCGCGGTGCGGCGTTTTACGGGGCGTTGCACGGGGCATTGGCCGCGCACGTGTACGCCTACTACGCCGCAGGCCACCCACCGGACGTGCACGGTTTTGTTGCAGCACTTGCCGATGAAGAGCTGGAATCGCTTGCCATTTCCCTCCACATGCAATATCCAGAGCCGTCTTTTGATGAGCACGTCTACGCCCAATGCCTGGCCCAGCTGACGCTGCACCATATTTCCGAACAACTGCGCGACCTGAAACAAACACAACGGCAACTCGCCGCAAACGTCCACGATCCCGATGCATGGCTTCTGGCGGCACACGTCGGCAACGAAATTGTGGCGCTCGAACAGCACCGCCATCGGCTCATGCAGTCTCGTTTTTCTGAATCGTTAGGGGGGAGTCGCACATGATGCAAGATCAGCACGTCATTCAGGAAGATGCACTCGAATTGGCAAAATCTCAACTGATCGAACAAGGAAAACAGCGCACGGCATTAACGTATCAAGAAATTACCGACTACCTTGGGGCGTTTGAACAAGAGCCGGAGCAAATCGATGAATTTTACGAACAACTCGCCCAACAAGGAATTCATGTGGTGAATGACTTATCCGAAGTGGCATCTGCACGCAGAGCCCCCGTTGGGGACGGCACCGAAGAAGACACCGATGACGACGACTTCTCCCTACCGATGGGCATCAAGATCAACGATCCCGTGCGGATGTACCTCAAAGAAATCGGACGCGTCCCGTTGCTGTCGATGGACGACGAAATCGAATTGGCAAAGCGCGTTGAGCTCGGCGATGAAGCAGCGAAACGCAAACTTGCAGAAGCAAATTTGCGCCTCGTTGTGAGCATCGCCAAACGGTACGTCGGCAGGGGCATGCTGTTTCTTGATCTGATCCAAGAAGGAAATATGGGTTTGATTAAGGCCGTAGATAAATTTGATTACCAAAAAGGGTATAAGTTTTCGACGTATGCGACGTGGTGGATCCGCCAAGCGATTACGCGCGCGATCGCCGATCAAGCACGGACGATCCGCATCCCCGTCCATATGGTCGAAACGATCAACAAACTCATCCGCATTTCACGACAGCTGCTCCAGCAAATCGGACGGGAACCGACACCAGAAGAACTTGCCGAAGCGATGGAAATGACCCCCGAACGTGTGCGGGAAATTATGAAAGTCGCGCAAGAACCCGTATCGCTAGAAACGCCGATCGGTGAAGAAGACGACAGTCACCTCGGCGACTTTATCGAAGACCATGACGCGCCTGCTCCATCTGATGCGGCAGCGTTTGAATTGCTGAAAGAGCAACTTGAAGACGTGCTCGATACGTTGACAGAGCGCGAACAAAACGTCCTGCGGCTTCGGTTTGGGCTGAGTGACGGACGGACGCGTACGCTTGAAGAAGTCGGACGGGTATTTGGTGTGACGCGGGAGCGCATTCGCCAAATCGAAGCCAAAGCGTTGCGCAAACTGCGCCATCCGAGTCGGTCACGACGCTTGAAAGATTTTTTGTAGCATGATTAGACGTTTGGAGACGATCGCAAAACACGTCATCCCTGGATTGCCGATGGCAGATATCGGTACGGATCATGCGTATTTGCCCTGTGCACTCCTTCGCGCACGCATCGTACCGCATGCGATCGCCTCGGACGTACGTGCAGGGCCACTGGCGCACGCGCGCACCCACATCGAACGTGCAGGCATGCAGCAGTCCATCGCCGTGCGTCTTGGCGATGGACTTTCTGTGCTGTCACCGGGAGAAGTCGGTACGGTCACCATATGTGGTATGGGCGGGCAGACGATCGCATCGATGCTCTCTCCCCATACACTGCGAGGGGTGTCGCGGCTGATCGTCCAGCCCCAAGGGGCAGCCCACCGCGTACGCGCAGCGATCTACGAAAGCGGCTGGATGCTGCGCAGCGAGCAAGTCGTCCGTGATGCAGGGTGTGATTACGTCGTATTGACTGCGGCCCCTGGCGGTGCGTGGTGGCCGTGCGATGCACACGGGACACCGTTGGACAAAGACGTCGTGTATACGATCGGACCACTGTGCTTGTGGGTTCCGACACCAGATGCCCTGGCGTATGCCCGTACGATCGTTCAAAAAAAAATCGACACGATCGCGCGCATCGGCGATGCCGATCGGAAAAAAAGCACAGCATTGCGCACCCACATTGTTGCACTCGAACACGCATTGGAACAATGCGCCCAAGGAACGATCCGCACGATGCCCATGCAAGGAGGACGATCATGAGTACGACGGTACACACGGTCATCGACATCGTCGATGCACTCGCTCCACCCGCATACGCGCTGCCCAACGACCCGATCGGATTGCACGT
>JAGWXQ010000169.1 GCA_018969805.1 Paenibacillaceae bacterium
TGTGCACGCGTCACTCCGACGTATGCGAGGCGACGTTCTTCCTCTTCTTGTGCGGGTGTCGAAGAAGCGCGGGGGTTTGGAAAAATATTTTCTTCCATACCCAGCATAAATACAACAGGAAATTCAAGCCCTTTTGCACTATGCATCGTCATCAGTACGATGGCATTCGTACTGAGTTCGCCATCGTCTTCGTTCGTTTCGACATCTGCGACGAGTGCAAGCTCTCCAAGAAAGTTGCTTAGTGTCGGCATATCGGTTTGTTTTTCAAACTGCACTGTGACAGACAAAAACTCATCAATGTTTTCAAGGCGGGACTGACCTTCCAACGATTTATCCGCTTGCAATTCGCTGCGGTAACCGGTCTCATCCAACATCGCTTGCGTCAGCTCCGTCACGGTCGCGGACGAACTAAGCGCATGCAACGCGCAAATCGTTTGGTGGAATTGCTTGAGTGTGTATATCGTCCGTGCAGGCAATACGATGTCCTCGACGTGCGCGATCATATGAAACAACGATATGCCCCGCTCTGTTGCGGCTGCGGTCATTTTTTCCATCGTCGCCTCACCGATGCTGCGCCGTGGGACGTTGACGATGCGGCGCAATGCAAGATCGTCGTTGGGGTTGTGGATGAGCCGCAAATAGGCGACCACATCTTTGATTTCTTTTCGATCGTAAAACTTCATGCCCCCGACGATGTGGTACGGAATGCCCATCGCCATCAGCATGTCCTCCATAAGGCGAGATTGGGCGTTTGTGCGGTACAAAATTGCATGCTCTGCATACGTATACGCTTTGGTTTTGACGTGGTGTTGGATGCGCTGGGCGACAAAGGCGACTTCATCTTCGTCGTTGTACGCAGTGTATACTTGAACTTTTTCGCCTCCGGGTGCACTTGTGCGCAATTGTTTGGGCGTGCGATTCGTATTGTGCGCAATAATCGCATTTGCAGCATTCAAAATATTTGCGGTCGAACGGTAGTTTTCTTCAAGTATGACCCGCTGCGCATTCGGATAGTCGCGCATAAAGTTGAGGATGTTGTTGATGTTTGCCCCGCGCCAGCCATAAATGGATTGATCGGCATCCCCGACGACGCACATGTTGTGGTGTCCCGCAGCGAGAAGGCGACACAGACGGTATTGCGCCATATTTGTATCTTGATACTCATCGACGTGAATGTAAGAGAATTGTTGTTGCAATTGCACACATACGTCTTCATACGTGCTTAACAAAACGTTTGTAAGCATGATCAGATCATCAAAATCGAGACATTGATTGTGCCGCAGTTGTTGTTCGTACGCTTCTGCGATGCGTCGGTTGTTGTCGTGGCCAGCCACGGCAAGCCACCACGATCGTCCTTGTTCGTCGGCATTTTTTGCTTTGCTGATCATGCCGAGCACCATGCGGGCGTCGTACAGTTTCGGATCGAGCTGGAGTTGTTGGATGCACGTCTTGACGACGGACAGCTGGTCCGTCGTATCGAGAATGGTAAACGTGTTGGCGTACCCAAGCCGATCAATGTGCGCGCGTAAGATGCGCACACACATTGCGTGAAACGTACACACCCACATCGGGGTCGTATTGATGCGCAACAACGCCTCAAGTCGAGAGCGCATCTCTTTGGCTGCTTTATTCGTAAATGTAATTGCCAAAATGTTGCGCGGAGAAACTTTTTTTTGATGGATCAAGTAAGCGATGCGGTGTGTAAGGACACGCGTTTTGCCGCTTCCTGCACCTGCAAGAATGAGCAACGGACCTTCCGTGCATTGCACCGCGCGCGCTTGTTCTGCATTGAGCGCAGCGAGTGGTTCGAGTATCGTCGTCATTGTGCCCCTCCTGATGCGAGAAGTGCTTCTACAGACTGCAACGTAGGCAGTGCATGGATCGCGCCCCGCTCCGTCGTCGTGCGTGCTGCGACCGCGTTGGCAAATCGGGCTGCACCGCGCATCGCATGCGCATCTGCAACAAAGTCCTGCAATGCGTGGATATCGATCTGACCTGCAAGCGCATACAAAAAGCCCCCGACAAACGCATCGCCAGCCCCGGTCGTATCGACCACGTGCACACGAAAGCCTGGTACGTGCCAACAATGATCGCCTGTGTACATCGTACACCCATCGGCACCGTGCGTGACGATGACGAGCGTCGGACCGAGTGCAAGCAATTGCGCGGCGCCTTCGGCACACGACGATGCACCCGTAAGATAGGCGACTTCTTCATCGCTCGCTTTGACGATATGGGCAACCCGACACGCATCCCGCGTGGATTGTACCGCCTCATCGGGATTGCTCCATAGGGAAAGACGAATATTTGTATCAAATGAGACGATCAGACCGCGCAGGCGTGCGATACGAAGCACGTGCTCGATCGCTGCCCGGCTCTCCTGGGCCGCCAGAGAGACAGAACCAAAATGCACGATCCGGACGTCGTCCAACACATCATCGCGAACGTCACTCGGGCGCAACAGCATGTCCGCAGCGGGATTGCGGTAAAACAAAAAATCGCGCTCTCCGTCGTCACGCAAGTGGACAAACGCCAAACCCGTAAGCGCTTCGTCTGTACGCACGATGTGCGTACAATCAACCCCTTCGTCGTGCAGCGTGCGAATCAGAAAATCCCCAAACGCATCGCGTCCTACCTTGGATACAAATCGCGCTGCACCACCAAGTCGTGCAATCGCTGCCGCGACATTTGCAGGAGCACCGCCCGCCCGCCGATGAAACGTCGGAACTTCGCTCAACGACGCGCCGTTTTCCGTCGGTATGAAATCCACAAGCAATTCTCCTAAGGAGAGGACGATCGCATCGTGTTCGTTCATAAGATACCCCTTTTTGCAAAATATTCGATGTACAAAATATCATATCATAAAACGCGTCGCAGTTCAACGTAAGGACGGGACTGTGCGTTTCGGCAAAAGAATGGGACACGCTGTGTCCCGTTGCGCATGATTGACGCGCGCGAACTGCCCTTGCGCATAATACACATGTGGTGTATAATTAGCCATATAGAAACGGTTGCTGGAAACAAGTCGATGTGCATCGATATGTCCCATGTGTGCACCGATGCACAAAAACGGATATTGCGATCAAGAAAATGGTTTGTTGTTTATCGATGTCAAAAAGGGATGCGTAAGGGAGCGAAAGCATCGCCCTGCTGCCACGTTTGCCGTGGATGCTGGGCGATGTTTTTTTGTGCACAAAAAGAGGGGGCGGACGTGATGTGGCGCAGATGGGTCGTTACGGTGTGCGGCATCGTCCTGATGGTCGGGGCGGTCATTGGATTTGAATGGCGCGTGCGGCATGGTTCGAGCGAGCAGCCCCTCGTGCGCATCGTGCAGCCTGTGCGGATGCTTCCCGTCGGGACGATCGTACGGAACGATATGCTGCGGTATGTCGATGTCGTCGCTGCACCTGCACAAGCAATGAAACGCA
>JAGWXQ010000170.1 GCA_018969805.1 Paenibacillaceae bacterium
CCCCTTTAGATGGTGTTCACTCCCTATATCGGATGGAAGTGCATGGAAATGTAGAGCTGCTTTTTCCATTTCCATATTTTTACAATAGCATGGGATGGATTGGTTTGTCAAGTGATTTTTGATTTTATTTTTCTATTTTTTCACTTTTTTTAAATATATAAAAACCGATTTTTTATACTTTGAAATAAATAATCTTAATTGCGTCAGTCGCATTGTTCATTTTGCAAAAGTCGTTCTATTGCGCCGCATCAAAGGATACCATCATCTATGATCCGTCCCCGCATTTCAAACCATCGATCTGATGCACAATTGCGGCCCAACAAAAGGTGGCCCTCTGGAGCACCGTTTTCAAAGGGATGCGTATGCGCATAAACACAACATCGCCTTACGGGATATCGGCGCGTCGCCATGCACATCGATGCCATCGCTTCGCTTCATAAATGCACGTGTTGCGTCTTCTTGTGGGACACACACAATCAATTTGGCAATGTGGTGTATGGTATGGTACGATTGTTTTATGAGACAAGTGCAACAGTGACGATGCACCCCAAAAGCGCACACGGTGTTGGGCACACGATGCACGCCTATGTTCTCTGCATTCCTGCATGATTCCATCTGACGCACACACCATGATCCATATTTTTTACAAGGGAGCGATCACGATCATGTCCAACACACAGACGCACGATGTGCGCACGTATGCACCGTTGTCTTCGCCGCATACGGTATACTTCCCGCTCGCAGACTATTTTTCTGACACTGCAGACTTCGATGCGCTTCCGATGTCGCTGAAAGTGCTCTTAGAGGGCATCGTGCGCCACAGTGCGGCCGGTGCGATTGACGCATCGCTCATTGGGGCGATCACTTCCTGGTCAGTCCGTATCCGTGAAGGGACGACCGAACCGATTGAAGTGCCGTTTTTTCCTGCACGCATCGTATTGCAAGATTTTACCGGTGTCCCTGTCGTCGTCGATCTTGCCGCGATGCGCGACCACATGCAGCGCCTCGGGGGTGACCCACGGCGCATCAATCCGATCGTCCCCGTCGATCTTGTCATCGACCACTCGGTCATGGTCGATGCATACGGCACGCCGGACGCACGGGCGACGAATGAGCGCATTGAGTTTGCGCGCAATGAAGAACGGTATCGGTTTTTGCGTTGGGCACAGTCGTCATTTGACCAGTTTCGCGCGGTGCCCCCTGGGACGGGGATCGTCCATCAAGTCAATCTCGAGTACTTGTCCCCGCTGCTCGCGCGCAAGCAGCTGCCAGATGGACGCACGCTGCTGTATCCCGACTCGGTCGTCGGCACAGATTCGCATACGACGATGATCAACGGACTGGGCGTGCTCGGATGGGGCGTCGGAGGCATCGAAGCAGAAGCAGCGATGCTCGGTCAGCCGTTGCAGTTTTTGCTCCCTGACGTCCTCGGTGTGCGCCTGATCGGTGCAGTGCGTGAAGGAGTGACGGCGACAGACATCGCGCTGACCGTGACAGAGATGCTGCGGAAAAAAGGCGTCGTAGGCAAATTTGTTGAATTTTTTGGTGAGAGCTTGCACGCCATTTCTTTGCCTGATCGTGCGACGATCGCAAATATGGCACCAGAGTACGGCGCGACGGCCGCGTATTTCCCTGTCGATGCCGTCACGCTCGACTACTTGCGCCAGACGGGCCGCGACCACGACGATGTCGCCCTCATAGAACAATACTACGCTGCACAGCGCATGCTGTATCGCGCATCCGACGCTCCTCCCGTATTTACAGATACGGTCACTTTGGACTTATCGACGATCGTCACATCGCTTGCGGGCCCAAAGCGTCCGCAAGACCGAATCGCTTTGCCGGACATGCGCGCGGCGTTTGCGCGTCTTCTCCGTGCCCCGATCAGTGCGGGGGGATACGGTGTCGAGGAACACGCGCTTGCGCGTGAAGGAGCAGTGCAGTGGGATACACCTCCGACGTCGGTTTCGGAGCGTACGACGCTACGCCACGGCGATGTCGTCATCGCGGCCATTACGTCGTGTACAAACACATCCAATCCGAGCGTCATGGTGTGTGCAGGCTTGCTTGCCAAAAAAGCTGTCGCCCGTGGTTTGACCAAACCAAAGCGTGTCAAAAGCTCGCTGACACCTGGATCGCTTGTCGTCACGTCGTATTTGGAGCGCGCAGGGCTCATCGCTCCATTGGAAGCACTCGGCTTTCACGTCGCAGGGTACGGGTGTGCGACGTGCATCGGAAACTCCGGTCCTCTGGATGCTCCGATCGCGCGCGCGATCGCGGAGTCAGACGTGACGGTCGCAGCCGTATTGTCGGGAAACCGCAATTTTGAAGGGCGCGTCCATCCACAAGTAAAAATGAACTACTTGGCATCCCCTCCACTCGTCATCGTATACGCACTCACAGGTACGGTAGACATCGATGTGCATACCGATCCGATCGGCATCGACACCGATGGAGTGCCGGTCTATTTGCGGGACATTTGGCCGACGAATGCAGAAGTAGAGGCCGTCATGCGTGAGGCGATGTCCCCAGAAATGTACGTGCAGCAATACCGCGACGTATTTCACGCCAACGCAAACTGGAATGCGATCGACGTCCCGCAAGGGGATTTGTATCCGTGGGATGCGTCTTCGACGTACATCCAAAACCCCCCGTTTTTTGATCAATCCGATACACGTACAGACGCACCGATCGAGCATGCACGCATTATTGCGTTGCTCGGGGATTCTGTAACGACCGACCACATCAGCCCTGCGGGGAGCATCAAGACCGACTCACCAGCTGGAGCGTATTTGATGGAGCGTGGTGTCGCACCTGCGGAATTTAATTCATACGGATCGCGCCGAGGCAACCATGAAGTCATGATGCGCGGTACGTTTGCAAACATCCGCATCCGAAACGCCGTCGCTCCGGGTACTGAAGGAGGGGTCACGAAGCACTTCCCATCCGGTACGGTCATGCCGATCTACGATGCAGCGATGAAGTACGTCGATGCAGGTGTGCCGACCGTCATTTTTGCGGGCAAAGAATACGGCACAGGGTCTTCGCGCGACTGGGCTGCCAAAGGGACAAAGCTGCTCGGCATCCGCGCAGTCGTCGCCGAAAGCTTTGAGCGCATCCATCGGTCCAATTTGGTCGGGATGGGCGTATTGCCCCTCCAATTTCTCGAAGGTGAGTCATGGCGTACATGGGGTCTTGACGGCAGTGAGACGTGCTCGATCATCGGGCTCGAGACGCTGTCCCCTGGTATGCCGGTCACGATCGTCATCACGCGCGCAGACGGGCAGTCGATGACAAAAACGCTGCGCGTACGGCTCGACTCCCCCGCGGACATTGAGTACTACCAGCACGGTGGCATATTGCCTGCGGTATTGCAGCAATTGCTCGCCTAGCGTCATCCCCCCTTTCATCATGGT
>JAGWXQ010000171.1 GCA_018969805.1 Paenibacillaceae bacterium
CTGTTACGAGCAATACGGAATCGTGATTACGTACAAAGCGTTGTTTCAATCAAACCAAGCGGTCGATGTGCACGACAGCATCGCAGCACTGATGCATCCCGTGTACGGTTTGCTTGCGATTGATTTCTTATGTATTGCAATCATGCGCATCGGGACAACAAAACGCGTCCTTATGCAGCGTGCGGGACGCTTGACGTTTGCAGTGTGGTTGGGCGCGATCGTTTGGCTCTGTGCCCAGGGCACGCTGTATCGCGACGTACTCAATGAATTGAGCAAATTTCAGCGCATGGGTTTGCTTGCGTATCAAGTCGTCGCTTTCGCCGAGGAACGGATTCCGCATTTGCGTCCATATAAACCAAACGAGCCACTGACTCCTGATGTCATTCGCTCATTAAAAGGACTGACAAAAACCCCTTTTTTGCCAAAACATTATGCACAGGCACAAGGGAAAAACGTCATCGTGGTGCAGCTTGAATCGTTTCAGCAATTTCTCGTCCCACTTGTCATTGATGGCAAAAGCGTCACGCCTCATTTGCAGAAACTCGCACAAGAAGCATTGGTGTTTCCAAACATTTTTCAAAGTATCAGTCAAGGAAATACGGTCGATGCAGAATTCGTGATCAATACGTCGTTTTACCCTCCGTTTAGTGAGGCATCATCGCATAAATACGGCCAAAAAGAGTTGCCCAGTTTGCCGCGGCGGCTGCATGAGCGGGGGTACACGTCGGTGACGCTGCACACGAATACGGCATCGTTTTGGAACCGTGATGCGCTGTATCCCGCACTCGGCTTTGATCGGTACTATGACAACACATATTTTGGCAATGACGATGTCATCGCGTTTGGACCGTCCGACACTGTTTTGTATGAAAAGACGCTTCCGATTCTTACTGATCTTCGCGCATCCCAACGCCCTTTTTATGCGCACGTGATTGCACAAAGTTCACACCACCCTTTTCGTTTGCCAGAGCATCATCGATCGTTCGCTCTTCCCCCTGCGTGGGAGAATACGTTGGTCGGTCGGTATGTGCAGTCTGCCCACTACGTCGATGAAGCGCTCGGGGCGTTTATCGCCGACTTAAAACAAACAGGCTTGTGGGATGAGAGCATTTTTGTCGTGTATGGCGACCATTTTGGGCTATCTCCGCATAGCTTTGACAAAAAAGACCAGGCGTTGCTCACGTGGGCACTTGGGCATCCGTACGATTTTCGGACCCAATTTAACGTCCCACTGCTCATTGCAGCGCCAGGGATTGCGCCACGTACCGTCACGCAAGTCGGCGGACAGATTGACATCATGCCGACGCTTGCAGCACTGCTCGGCATCAACGTCTCAGAAGACATCGTCTTTGGGCAAGATTTGCTCATCCCCTTATACAACGCCGTGACGAGCCGCTTTTATATGCCCAAAGGGTCTTTTATCGACAACAATACGCTGTACTGGTCTGGTGAAACGTTTGAGGAGGGACAGGCGCGGGCGTTGTTCACGCCAAATACGCCCGTCGCATTGCAACGGGCGCACTATGATGCATTTTTGCATTTGTTGTACTTGCTATCGTACAACGATGATTATTTGGAGTCTTTACCACCCCGAAAATGATCGTCGGGCGTACGTCACAAAACGGTACCGAAACGTGTCGCTGTGGGCGATGTCGCAAACGACGTCCCACTGTGACGGTGTCCACTCCGGAAACACAACGTCGCCATCAAACGTATGGCCGATGTGCGTCAGCTCCATATGCGTCGCATACGGCAAAAACTGCGCGTATACGTCGCCTCCCCCGATGACGTACACATCCCCTTCCATCGCCCGCACTGCATCGATCGAATGCACGATCGTCGCTCCGGGACAGTCGGGCGTATGCCGCGACAACACGACGTTGTGTCGCTGTGGCAACGATCGTCCGATCGATGCCCACGTGCGCCTGCCCATAACGACGGTATGCCCGATCGTCCGTGCGCGAAATCGCTTGAGATCATTTGGAATCGAACACAGCAAGCCATTGTTCTTTCCAAGATGCAACCGTTCATCGATCGCTGCAATGAGTGTCAAGCGTCTCATACGCTGATCGGTGCCACGATGCGTGGATGGTGCACATAATTGTGTAGGACAAAATCATCGACTTCGTACGAGAACACATCTTTCGGCTTACGCACGATCTCGAGCGTAGGCAAAGGGTACGGTGTGCGCGCAAGCTGTGTCAGCGCCTGTGTGCGGTGCGTGTCATAAAGATGACAGTCTCCACCGCTAAAAATGAGCGTCCCGACATCGAGATCGCACTGCTGTGCAATCATATGCGTCAAAAACGCATAACTCGCAATGTTAAACGGCAATCCAAGAAATACATCGACGCTGCGCATCGAAAACATGCACGACAGCGCACCTTCAGCGACATAAAACTGAAACGCAAAATGACACGGAGGCAACGCCATCTGGTCGAGCATCCCGACGTTCCAGGCACTGACCAGGTGCCTCCGTGAAAACGCATCTGTGCGCAATCGCTCAATCAGCAGCGCCAACTGGTCGATCATCCGCCCATCTGCCGTTTGCCACGCGCGCCACTGCGCACCGTACACAGGACCAAGCGCGCCGTCGTCGTCTGCCCATTCGTCCCAGATGGTGACCCCGACGCGCTGCAAGTCCCGAACGTTTGTCCCACCAGACAAAAACCACAACAATTCGTGCAACACCGACTTCACATGTATCGCTTTTGTCGTCACCAGCGGAAACCCATCCCGTAAATCAAAACGCAACTGCGCACCGAATATCGAAGTCGTACCCGTGTTTGTCCGATCAGGGCGATGGACACCCGTCGTCATCATCGTCGAAAGCAAATCCAAATACGCCTGCACGACACTTCACCCCGTATGCGTTTCGTCATCAAGAACAGCATGGATGTGGCGCTTTGTCACTGCCCAGTGGGATGCAGACCAATATTTTTCACGATCGACTACATAAATCGCCTGCGGAGATTCGTGTTTCACACCCGTGTCGGCTGCAATGCGGTCGGATACGTCTCTGTGCTCAACGACAAGCACGATCGCATACTGCACGTCTGTACGCCCCGTGCGCACGTACGCTTCAAACTCCTCATGCGCTGCCGTACTGACAGGACATCTCGTGCTGTGCTTCAGCAGGAGCACAGGCGCACCACTCTCCCATAGCGCTGTCCACTGGTCTACACGTGTAATGTGTGCAATTTCCATACGATTGCCCCCTTTATTTCAGTGTACCGCGATTCACATAGGCACGTCAAGACGCGTCACGTCCACGTGGACATCGAGCTTCTGATGGGGCGTCCCCCGATACACTCCTTTGACCGGGACAATATCGGCATAGTCTTTTCCGTGCCCGAGCTTAATGTATCGTCCGTCTACGCGATTGCAGTTTGTCGGAT
>JAGWXQ010000172.1 GCA_018969805.1 Paenibacillaceae bacterium
GCACCGCTTCGCCAAACGACAGCCCGTCCACATTCATCACAAAACGGACGACCGTCCCGCCCGCACCACAGCCAAAACAATGAAAAATGCGTTTTTCGGGAATTACGTGAAACGATGGCGTTTTTTCTTTATGAAACGGGCACAGTCCAACGTGGCTTTTTCCACGACGCGTCAGTGAGACGACACGTCCGACGCGCTCCACAATGTCGATGGTGTTGATGATCGTTTGTACGAGGGCTTGTTTGTCCATGCAGTTCACCACGTTCGCAATAAGTTCACTATACGTTATTCTCTTTCACCATGTGTTTTCCTGCTCGTGTGCACCGCATGTGCCGTGCGCACACGAACATTTGGCGCACGGATATTTTTATTGCCTACGTGGAAGGAACATGGATGTCAATGACGGGGTACGCAAGCCGGGCACGCACCCACTGTGCCACGTCCGCGATCGCAATGCGCTCTTGCTGCATCGTATCGCGATCACGCACTGTGACCGCGCCGTCTTTTTCGGTATCAAAATCGACGGTCACGCACCACGGCGTACCGATTTCGTCTTGCCGACGGTACCGCTTGCCGATCGAGCCACTCTCGTCGTACTGCACGACCGTATGACGCGCGAGCTGCGCGTACAACGCCTGCGCTTGTGGACCTAATTTTTTGGACAACGGCAACACCGCGACTTTCACCGGCGCAAGCAACGGATGCAACCGCAATACCGTGCGCACGTCGCCCTCATCGAGCGTCTCTTCGGTGTACGCATCGACAAACAACGCCAGTGCCAAACGGTCCGCGCCCAGCGACGGCTCAATACAATACGGGACAAACGATGCGCCTTCTTCTGTAATCTGAAAATCTTCCCCCGAATGCGCCATATGCTGGCGCAAATCGTAGTCCGATCGGTCAGCGATGCCCCACAGCTCGCCCCATCCAAACGGAAAGCGGTACTCTATGTCTGTCGTCGCCAAACTGTAATGCGACAGCTCCTCTGGTGCGTGGTCGCGCATGCGCACACGGTCTTTGTTGATCCCATATGCGCACAACCATTCCATACAATACGTGCGCCAGTAAGAAAACCACGCCCCATTTTGTCCCGGGGCACAAAAAAATTCAAGCTCCATCTGTTCGAACTCGCGCGTGCGAAACGTAAAATTTCCCGGTGTAATTTCATTTCGGAAACTTTTTCCAATTTGCGCAATGCCCATCGGCAACTTCTTGCGCATCGTGCGCGCGACGTGCTTAAAATTGACAAAAATGCCCTGCGCCGTCTCGGGACGCAAATATACGACACTGCTGCTCGACTGCGTCACGCCTTGATGCGTTTGGAACATCAGCTGAAAATGCCGAATAGGAGTGTAGTCGTGCGCCCCGCACGTCGGGCATGCAATGCCGTGCTCCGCAATTAACGCCTCCATCTGAGCAAACGTCATTCCATCGGCGACAACATCTTCGCCTTTTGCCGCATAATGTTCCTCAATCAATTTGTCTGCACGATGCCGTGATTTGCACGCTTTGCAATCAATAAGCGGATCGCTAAACTGCCCGACGTGTCCCGACGCTTCCCACACTTTGGGGTTCATCAAAATCGCGGCATCCAGCCCGACATTGGTCGGGTGTTCGTGCACGAACGCCTGCCACCACGCACGCTTGATGTTGTTTTTCAGCTCGACACCGAGCGGACCGTAGTCCCACGTATTTGCAAGTCCCCCATAAATGTCCGAACCCGGAAACACAAAACCGCGATGCTTGGCGTGTGCCACAATGTGTTCCATGGAAATCATGAACGTTCATTCCCCCTTGGCTGTTCGTCGATCGCGAGCAACTGCACGAGCACCGCGCGTGCCCGTGCATGCATCGACGTATGCACATCCAACCACTGCCACAGCATGCGCTGCAGCCACCGTATCGTCTGTGCAGACAAGCGAATGTGCCCGATCGACGCGATCGGTGTCCGCACCATCGTGCGCAACAACCGAATGCGCGATGGCGCAATCGCGTGCGCATCCGCCACCTTCGGCGCACACGCACGGCATACGACACCACCCGCGCGCACACTCCACGCGGCATCATCAGATGCCCCGCAACACACACACGCATGCATCGACGGAGCAAAACCAGTGTACGTCAGCATATGCAACGTACATAGCGAACATATCACCGCCGCGTCACACCCTGCATCGAGTGCCGCCATCGCCTGAATGAGCTGGTCAAACAACACCGGCAATACGTCTCCATCCGCAACCAACTGATCGACTTGCTCTATCAACGTCGCCACATACGCCAACAACCACACATCATCGGTCAGTGTCCGCCACCGCTGCACAAGCTCCCCATGAACGAGCGCGTATACCGTTCCCGATGTGCGCAACGTAAACGTACCATATGCATACACGTGGGCAATCGCTCCGTACTTGTGGTGTTGCTTGCGCGCACCACGAACGGCCACCCCAACTTTTCCCTTCTCACGGGTAAACAGCGTGATCATGACGTCATGGTCGCGCACTGCGACAGCACGGATGACGACACCCGTCACTACGGTGTACATATTGTGCTTTTGTATAACAAAAACGCTTCAATGTCCCCGGTATGGGTGAACACATGCCAACCCCAATCGCGCACAGCAATCACCCCCCTCGGGAGTCCCCCAACACACAACCCCCGACATAGGGTGCAGCATTGCACGAAACGTATACGCGCTCATTCCCAAACGGGCTCGCGCAACCCCCACGTACCGAGCTTGCGGTCGTCGTCCGTCCAGCGTGGCTCAACACGCACCCACAACGACAGAGCGACGCGCGTACCGAGCACGTGCTGTATTTCTCTTTTTGCAGCAAGCCGTATCGCGCGAATCATTGCCCCCTGCTTGCCAATGACAATCGCCTTCTGTGTCGCACGCTCGACAAGGACGATCGCATCGATGTGCACGACATCCCCAATCGTCTCATACCGCTCAATCGCCACAGCGGCTGCATGCGGTACTTCTTCCGTCGTACGACGCATCACTTGTTCGCGAATGCGCTCCGCACACAAAAACCGCGCCGAACGATTCGTCAGCTCATCTTCAGGATACGCCGGAGGAGCGACCGGCAACACTTCATAAATGACGTCAAGCAAACGATCAATGTGCGCACCCGTTTTTGCCGCACACGGCACAAACGCATGAAACGGGTACAACGATTGTGCTTCACGCAACTGGGGCAGTACGTTGTTCGCGATGTCCGTCTTATTGAGCACACAAATGACCGGACAACGCACGCGCTCCATCATGCGCGCAATGTATCGGTCTCCATCCCCAATGCCCGCATGGGCATCGAGCACCCACA
>JAGWXQ010000173.1 GCA_018969805.1 Paenibacillaceae bacterium
TTATTGGATCCGATGTACGATAATGGAGTCAGTCCACCGCTGAAGATTACTGCCGTCGGGGACGATGTATTGGGACGACAATTTTTGGGCGTGGAAGGTTCGTGGTGCACTTCCCTTGATGGGTGTCGATGGGACATTTTTAGTGGATTTCGGATCGCGCGCACGCCATAATGCACGTGGACAGAGCTTCTATGTGGCGTAAATACAGTGCATGAATAAACACATAAACAATCATTGCATTTAAATATATAATGTACTATAATAGGGGAGGGAAACACTGGCGCGCCAAAAGGAGGGTCGTGTACACGCGTGCAGTCGATGGGTTCTTGTGCGTGATCGCTGGGGTGTACGCAAAAAAATCTGCTGTAATGGGGCGTATGTGTGAATAAACTGCCACGCATGCATTGGGTCCGGTCTGTTGTGATGGGACTGACAGCAATGATCGTTGGTGTGACGGGCAGTGTTTGGGCACATGTGGAGGCAGATGCGCAAGAAGTGCCGTCTGTTTCCAATGGGCATGCGATGAAGCCGAAAATCAATTCGGTATTTGCGCAAGATCATGTATCAGTAAAAGTAACGTTTAACAAAAGTGTGAGCAATAGCGCCCTGGACGTGAGCAATTACAAAATCGATCTGTTGACGATAGCAAAAGCCACATTTGAGGCACCGAACAACAATGTCGTCATATTGACGACGGATGCGCATAGAGTGGGTACGATTTATCGTCTTGTAGCGACCAATGTGACGGATTTGGATGGGAACGTCATTGATCCAGTGAATAGCCACCCTTTTGTTTGGGGGCCACCTCCGACTAAGCCGAAGCTCGATGCCATTCAAGCAACTTCGCGTACGGTCGTTCAAGTGACATTTGACAAAGAGATGGATCATTTGAGCGCATTGAATACAAGCAACTACACGATTAAAGGGTTGCAAGTACTGCGTTCCTCGTTTAAAATGGATGAAAACAATCGAGCGAATAAAAAAGTTGTAGAGCTGACAACGTCACCGAATTCGTCAGGAAGTGTATATGCTTTGGTCGTGTCAAATGTGACTGATCTATCTGGAAATGTGATTGATGAAGAAAGAAAAAGCATGCAATTTTTTGGTTTTTTAGAAGCAACAAGTACTCCATCAAATCACAAAATGGTTCAAGTCGGAACGCCAGGCGTGGTATATCGTGTGCCTGAATTTAAAGATGAAAACACGGTAAATGTAACAGGTGGATATATGATCGGTACCACGGAAGTGACATACGACGAGTGGTATTCCGTGCGCACGTGGGCAATGAATAGAGGGTATACGTTTCAAAATATGGGTAGAGAGGGTCATGATGGGAAGATCGGAGCATATCCGACGCTACGTGCAAAAAACGAGCCCGTGACGACGATCTCTTGGCGTGACGCGATCGTTTGGAGCAATGCAAAATCGGAACGAGAAGGGCTGACACCGGTGTATCGACTAAGTGGCCATACGATATTGCGCAATGCAACACATGTTTTTGCGCACGCTGTGGATGATGCGATGGAAATGCCCAATGCAAATGGATACCGGTTGCCGACTTCGAACGAATGGGGGATGGCCGCGCGCTGGATGGGGACGCAAAGCCCAATGACAGGCAGTTTGGCACGCACGAGACGTACGACGACGGTCAATGACGTGACCCATTATTGGACACCGTGGAATTATGCTTCTGGCGCGGTAGAAGATGCGTCCAATGAGTCGGAAACAGGTGCAGTATCTTGGTTTTGGAACAACGCGTTTGAAGGTACGAGACCCGTCGGTCAAAAGCGCGCCAACGCTCTTGGATTGTATGATATGAGCGGAAACGTGGCGGAATGGGTGTTTGACACCGAGGATGCAGACTTTGAATTATCGAATGACTATCGTGTCATTCGTGGTGGGAGCTGGGACGAAACGTCTTCATCGACAGAAGTGTCGCATATGGATCCCGAATTGCCCCATGTGGCATCTGAAAAAATCGGCTTCCGTATTTCGAGAATGAACCGCGTATCGCTTATGATGCAAAAAGTAACACAAACAGAGCTTCAGATGGCGATCCCAAGAACAGGGGCATCAGCGTATACGTATATCTCTCTTCCTGATCAGTACGCAAGCGCGGTTATTTCATGGAGCCCAAACATTGAAAAAAAGGGAATGTGGGCAGGACGGTTTCAATCAGGGCAGACGTATACAGCGACAGTGACGTTGACACCCAAAAAAGGGTACACGGCACAAGGACTTCCAGCGAATGTGTTTACGGTTGCGGGGGCACAATCCGTCACCCATGATCCAAATAGTACGGTCATCACGATCACGTATGCACCGACTGCACGTACGAACGCTCCAGAACATGCTGCGCGTATGGTTCAAGTCGGTAAATATGGTGTGACGTATGCTGTGCCGATTGGATTGCGCAATGAAAACAACAATGTCGCTGGAGGTTTTTGGATCGGCAACACAGAAGTGTCGTACGCAGAATGGTATGCAGTACGGATGTGGGCTATTGCAAACGGGTATACGTTCGAAAATATAGGTGTGGAAGGGCATGACGGCATCGCGGGCGCGGCACCGATGAACGGCATTGCGCAGGAGCCTGTAACGAGCATATCTTGGCGCGATGCGATCGTATGGTCGAATGCGAAGTCGGAGCGTGAAGGGTTGATTCCGGTATATCGCAGCAGGGCTTTTGAAGTGTTGCGTAGTTTTGTCAATGCACAGGTGGCCACTGTGGAGGCGACGATGCGGTATGTGCAGTCAAACGGGTACCGGTTGCCGACATCGCAGGAGTGGGAAATGGCGGCGCGGTGGTTGGGAACGTCGCAACCTAAAAAGGGCAGTTTGGTAAAAGAGCGACGCGTAACAAGAATTCATGGTGCTTCTCACTTTTGGACACCGGCGCACTATGCATCCGGAGCTACAGAAAGCACTGCACACGCCACAGAAACATCTCAAACAGCTTGGTATGCGGACAATTCGAACAATGGGACAAAAGCAATCGGTAGTAAACGCAACAATGCGCTCGGATTATTTGATATGAATGGCAATGTCGCTGAATGGGTGTTTGATGCACAACATTCTTCACGCGTTGCTTTTGGTGGGTCCTGGATCGATGAAGTGTTTCGCATGCGTACGATCAACAGCGTGCTGCGTTCTTCTGACCGTGCAGCAAACAACATCGGACTAAGAATCGCGCGATCAGAGCAATAACTACGAAACAGCCCCCCTCTATTGGCTTTTGCCAACGGAGGGGGCGTTTGACCGTCCCAGGAGGGATTCGAACCCCCGACCGTGCGCTTATGCAGATAGGTCACAT
>JAGWXQ010000174.1 GCA_018969805.1 Paenibacillaceae bacterium
AGGGCTGTATGCGCCGAGGAAGCAAAAGGCGTTTTTGTGATACAAATCAATATATGGACATGCGGATTCGCAGCATACGCAATCGTGTTCAAACACATCGATACAAATCGATGCGGACGATGTCTCTTTCGTGCACGTGCAGCATACAGTAGTACCCTGGGGGGACACGTATGCGCATTGTGGTCGTCGTTGTGATCGTCGCCCTGACGTCGTGTGCGCCGCTGATGGTGATGAGCGAAAAAGCAGACATCGCTCCAAGCGATGCGCGCATCGACGCGGTATGGAAAGCGGTGCCTGCTTTGGATGGGCGGGAAGTGGATGTCGAAGCAACGCGTCGGGAAGGACGGACGATGTATCGCCGTGTGCCCCCGCGCGTGACGCTGGCAGACATACAGCCGTCCCCGATCTACCGTGGACATCCAAACAAATCGATCGCAGCACTGATGATCAACGTCGCGTGGCACGAAGAACGGCTGCCGGCGATGCTGGACACTTTGCGGAAGAACCGTGTTCGGGCGACGTTTTTTGTGCTTGGATCGTGGGCGCACAAGCACACTGCGTCGGTCAAGCACATCGATGAGATGGGACACGAAATAGGCAATCACGCGTATACGCATCGCAACATGTCGTCGTTGTCCGCGTATGCACAAAGACAAGAAATCGTCCGTACAGCGCAATTGCTTGCGACACTCGGTGTGCATCCGTCGCCGTGGTTTGCGCCACCATCCGGCGATTACAACGAGGAAACCGTTCGCGTGGCGTGGGCATACGGTTTGTATACGGTACTCTGGTCTGTCGATACGATCGATTGGCGCGAACCCAAGCCAGACGTGCTCGTGCAGCGCGTCATGGCGCACATCCATGCAGGTGCACTCGTACTGATGCATCCGACAGCAGCAGCGACACAGGCACTTCCGACGCTCATTGACCGCATTCGTGCACGGGGATTGCAGCTTGGGACGGTGTCCGATGTATTGTCTTCGGCGCGCACGGATACGAATTGTGGGTTTGCTCGTGCATGCGCAACCCTGGGAACGAGAGAAGAACGTTTTGTGAAATGGTGATCGATACGGTCACATGCAAAAGGAGGACGTTGCGTTTGGAAAAAAGACAATTGTCCAGTGGCGTGCGCGTCGTGTGGGAGCACATTCCGACGGTGCGTTCGGCAGCGATCGGTATTTGGATCAAATCTGGTTCGCGTCACGAAACACCAGAAACAAACGGGATATCGCATTTTATTGAGCATATGTTGTTTAAAGGGACAACGACGCGATCGGCGAAAGACATCGCAAACGCTTTTGATGGCATCGGCGGGCAAGTCAATGCATTTACCGCCAAAGAATACACGTGTTATTATGCCAAAGTGCTTGACGAACATATCGACGTCGCGGTAGACGTTCTTGCGGATATGTTTTTTCATTCTGCGTTTGACCCGCAGGAACTGGAAAAAGAAAAAAATGTCATCTTGGAAGAAATCGCAATGTACGAAGATACACCGGACGATTTGGTGCACGATTTGGTGGCGCAAGCGACGTACGATGCGCATCCGCTTGCACGACCAATTTTGGGCACAGCGGAGCGCTTGCACGCGCTTGATCGATCGCACCTGATTGCGTACGTCAAACACCACTATGTCGCTGCTGACATCGTCATTAGCTGTGCCGGTCAACTCGATGAATCGCTCATGGACAAGCTTGAGCGTACTTTTGATGCTGCGCGTTTTGCATTTGCGCACTTTGGTGTGGCGCACAACAATGCAGCGAAAGTGGCTATGGTACCGCCAACGTTTGCTTCGGGGCATGCGTGGATACAAAAACAAACAGAACAGCATCACGTCTGTTTGTCTTATCCTGGACTTGCACTGGACGATGGGCTCGTGTACGCCATGATCGTGCTCAACAATGTTATGGGTGGGGGGATGAGTTCGCGGTTGTTTCAAACGATTCGTGAGCAACGTGGCTTGGCGTATTCGGTGTTTTCGTATCATACGGCGCATGAAGACAGTGGAACTTTTGCAATTTATGCGGGTGTCGCACCGAAACAGACTGCGGAAGCACTGGATGTGGTCGGACATTTGGTATCCGAGGCGATCGCGAAAGGACTGACGGACGACGAACTGCGTCGTGCCAAAGCGCAAATGAAGGGAAGTCTCATCTTGGGCTTAGAAAGTGCGCAGAGCCGAATGACGCGCAATGGAAAAAACGAGCTTATGAACCGCCGTCTTGTCACGCAAGAGGAGCTGATGCACAATATTGATGCGGTGACGCACGAACATGTGCGTATGCTCATTGATCGGGTGTTTTTGGTCCTGCCCGCAACGGCAATCGTCGGTGCGTCGGAGGACGATGTGTTGCGTTGGCGGGAAAAAGGAGCGGGGTTACGATGATTCGTGTCGCAATCCAGTGTTTGCCCAATGCGGTTGGACTGCCCAAAAAAATGACGCAAGCAGCGAGCGGATTTGATTTGTGTGCGGCCATTGAAGCACCCACCGTGCTTCGTCCCATGGAGCGCTTGCGCATTCCGACAGGCATCGCACTGGCGATGCCCGATGGGCTGGAAGCACAGGTGCGTCCGCGCAGTGGGCTTGCGTTGCGGTATGGCATCACGACGCTCAATTCCCCAGGGACGATCGATGCCGATTACCGTGGAGAAGTGTGCGTATTGCTGATCAACCTCGGTGCAGAAGACGTGGTCATAGAGCGGGGGATGCGCATTGCGCAGCTCGTGTTTCACGTTGTCCCAACGATTGCATGGGATGTCGTCGAGGAGTTGCCACAGACGGCGCGTGGTACGGGGGGCTTTGGGCATACGGGAGCATAAAGGAAAACTCCTGCTAATACAATGCACACGTTACAATCCATTATTATTTTTACACACGTCCGAAAAAAGACGACACAATTCATGATGGCGTATAGGAGAATCTGACAGTGTTTTTCCTGGTACATGGGTGATGCATGGATGTTTAGAATTTGTGCGCGATGCATTTTGTGCGGCAGTACAAAACGATGCCACGGTCAATGATGCACGTGTCGAGACAAGCAATATGGTGAGTGGGGTACTCCCAATCGATATTTTATGCACTTCACGAACAGACGCAAGGAGCACGTTTTTGTTCGTCCGGATCAGTGGGTTTTTCCTACCGCGTTTTAAAGTAGTTATATCTGCATCTTTAGAGGATTGAAACGATGCGGTTGTGGCGATGTAGAAGTTGTTTTTGTGTTGTCGAAAAATGACACCATATCCGACCACTTCTTGATTTTGCACGATTGCTGTGATTGCAGGATGATTTTGAGCAA
>JAGWXQ010000175.1 GCA_018969805.1 Paenibacillaceae bacterium
CACGGGCTCTGTCGCCTCGCGCAAAATCATCCAAGCGGGGGGATACAACCGCAACACTTCTTGCACGATGCGCTGCGTCAACGGCAACTGCCGCATCATGTCCATCGCCCCGGCAGCACGCAATGCGTCGATCTCGGCGTGCCACGCCTCGCGTACGTCTTCATGCGCTGCAAGCAAGTACCACGCCCATACGAGCGCATTTGCAGTCGTCTCGTGTCCTGCGATGACCATCGTCATCAAGTGATCACACATAAGCGCATCCGTCAGTGGCTGTCCTCCATCGTCTGTCGTATGCAACAACAAATGCACGAGCGTCCCCTCATAGTCATCGATGCGTGCCCGCGCATCATGCAATACGTCTTGCACAAATGCGCGCAACGTCTTATTTGCCCTGCGATGCGCGATGTGTCTTGGTGTAGGCACAGAAAATGGCAAGACAAGTGGGGAGTACAACGTCTGTGCAGATCGAATGATCGCTTCATCGACGGCTTTGGCGAGCTCTGCGCGCGCCCCCCCAATATCCGCAGCAAACATCGTACGGCAAATGATCGCAAGTGTCAGCTGCATCATCTGCGCATGCATCGACCACACATCCCGATCGTTTGTCCGATGGCTCAGCTGCTCTGTCTCAGAGACAATCATTTCCGCATACTGTGCGATGCGGTTTTTGTAAAATACTGGGAGCATCATTTTCCGCTGTGCATCGTGCAGTGCACCTTCCGTCGTCAGCAACCCATCGCCGATTGTCCGCCGCAAAATCGACGACGATCGCCCTTTCTGAAACGAACGGTCGTGCGTCACCAAAATGTCTTGAACGACCGCAGGCGACCCGACGACGTACGACGGCTGTGTCATCCCTGTACGTAGGGAAACGATGTCCCCTTGCGGAACGACGTCTTCCATAAACGCGAGCGGTCGGTACTGAAAAGACAAAAAATTGCGCCAACGCGGAGTACGTATTTGGACGACGCCTCCCACACGATCCCTCCTTTTTCGGAGAATACGATGGTATATTACCCCATAACGCCAACTTGTGTCAATGTTGCCAAACGCGGTATGTTTTTGAGACAATAGCGCAAAAGGAGTGTGCCTCTTGGACGATCAAGATTTCGTCTGTTTGCGTGCATGGGGATTGCACGGGTGTGTCGTCGATTACTTGGGCCCGCATACGTACGCAATCATAACAAATGATAAAATGTTCGTATACAAAAAACTCCAACATCCAGATTGGCTGTCCGCGCTGCCTGCACCGCTGCGCACGTACGCCCCCCCGATCTTGCGTGCAGTTGCCCATACAGCGCATCTTATGCCCCATTGTGGCATATCGTTTACGCTGCACGAACACGCCTTGCCGTCGCGAGGACAGCCGTTGCGGCGCATCATCGACTTCTTGTGCGCGATGCACGTCCACGCACTGCATGTGCATTGTCCAGTCCCGGAGTACATTCCCCAGCAGCTTGATCTTCCGATCGATGCTGCCTTGTTGCGCGATTGTCGGTCATTGCCCGCACTGGAGCACGCATTGTGGAGCAAACCGCGCCCTACGCTTGCCAAAAACACATTGACCCACGGGGACGCGCACCCTGGTAACGTCGTCACCGACGGAACGGGCATGTGGCTCATCGACTGGGACTTTTGCCGCATTGCCTCCCCGATGCGCGACATCGCGAGCGTACTCGTGCACGAACGCGACCGTTCCTTGCGTGAGGCACTGTTTGCGGTTGCGATCGAAAAACTCATCCAAAACGGGTATCCATCGTACGGACTTGCCCATGATGCCCCGATCGCGTTGTGTGATCAGGCGTGGCAATGGCTACAATGGACAAGCATGTCGGCAAGCATACAACCGCACTTTGTCTCCCACTTGGAGGCGATATTGCACGAAACTGTCCCCCTACTTCCGTGAAAAGGAGCTGCCATGCACCGCGTTATTGCTACAGCCATGTTGTGTTTGTTTGCGACCGTATACAGCATCTTATGGATGATCGGTGATGTGTCGGTCGTCTTGATGCGTGCGCTTGAAGCGGGGTTGATCGGGGGCATCGCTGATTGGTTTGCGGTCACTGCGCTGACGCGGCATCCGCTGGGTATACGCGTCCCCCACACGGCGTTGCTCGTCACGCGCAAAAAAGACATCGTCCGCTCACTGTCCACGCTCGTCGATACCCTGCTTGATCATCAGGCGATCCGCGCGGACATCACCGCCCGTCTCCCAGGAGTGTTGGATGCGTTTGCCCAAGCAGTCACGGTACCGACATCTGCGGTACGGGTGCATGTGACGGACTTTTTGCGCACGCTGGCACCTGCGGTCGGGTACGCTGCACAAACAGTCATCACTTCTTGGGAAAAAAATCCTCCACCGATCGATGCAGGGATGATCGTCCGCGCGATACACGGCTGGATCGACCAACCCGAACGCGCGCGACTTTTTGGATCGTGGGCGATGCAAATGACGGTCCACATCCCCCCGATGCTGCGCATGCTGCTGCAGCCGCTGCTCGACGAACAAAAAATCGGGACGTGGGTACAACGCATGCTGCGCGATGCCACAAGCGACACCAAGGCCGCGTCGTGGGAGCCCCACGTGCACGCATGCATTGCGCACCTGATCGCACACATGCCAGATCCCGCAGCACGGGCAGCCGCTGCGTGGAACGATGCACTCGAACAACAATACGTATACGATGCCCTCGCACACATCGCGCGCACGACGATCGACAATACACACACAATGGACAAACTGAATGCGTTTGTTGATGGATTGCTTGCGCACATCCTCGCACACGTACGACCGTGGATCGAACGGGGGTTTGCGCAGCGTGCAGCGCAATATCCCGACAAAGCATGGATTGCGCTCGTTGAGCAGCACATCAGTCGGGACATCCAGTGGATCCGCATCAACGGGACGGTATGTGGGGCGTTGCTCGGCACGGTGTTCGGTGTGCTTGAGTTGCTGCACTGACGGTTTGTGCATCAGCATCCAGACGCATTGTTCACAGGTTTGAAACTTTCCCAAATTGACAGTGGGTGTGTCCTATGAGACAATTCGTTTAGAGCGGATGAACGCACGAGGAGAGTCGGGGGAATGTGCCCTGCGCCGAAGGAGCAATGGAGTATTCCAGAATCTCTCAGGTACAAAGGACTCGTGAAGGACGCGCCTCTGGACACCGTCGGGACGTTCCCGAATTACGGACGCATCGCCTCCCCCTTTTGGTTCGCTTGGGGGTATCGATCGGTGATCGGTCGCAAAATATCGGACAGAGCCACAAGAATATTGCCTGTATACAG
>JAGWXQ010000176.1 GCA_018969805.1 Paenibacillaceae bacterium
TTTTTTGATTTCTGCAAAGACGCGCCATCGCAAACAAGTAAAAGATGATCTTTGTCGTATTTATTTGAAAGTTCCCTTAAAAAACATGCGTACATTCCGTGTTTGTAAAAGGCAAAACCAAAAAGAACGAGTCGCCAGATATCGGATCCACAGCTCCGTATGCGTATCTAAATTCTCTGATATGATGACAAGGGGCATGTGGTCGAACACCAGGAGAACACCAACAGTATTTTGGCTTATTCATCCGTCCGAATCCAGCTTCATCCTGAAATAAAAGCCTTACAATTCCATTGTTTCCTTTTTTTTCCACCCTGTCTTTGACAACAGCGTTAATTTTTTTGAGGCTTCAATAGCCTCCGTACTCGCTTTTTTGGGATGTTTGCTTCTTGGCATCAATGTACGCCACTTATTTCGTTTCAGCACACGGTATATTTGTCCGCCACCAATACGGTGACCAACTTTCTTTTCATAAGCTATTTTAATTTCATTTGTAGAGACGATATTTCCTTTCTCTGCTTTGACTTTGAAATTATTCAAAAATTCTCTTTCTTCTTCCAAGCTCATATTTCTATTGTTTCCTAGGTAATTGTTTTCAGTAAGAGCGGCCAACCCCTTTTTACGAAACTTACCTATTAATCGACTAACATAAGAAGGAGAATATCCTGTTTTTTCAGCAATAACCGCGCGCTTTTCACCTTTAGAATACAAAAAAACTGCCCTAAGTCTTCGATCGACATTTTTATTTTTATTTTCTTTGCACATCCTGGTAATTCCTTTAATTTCCTCGTTGCTAAATTCGTATTTTTTTGTCATGTTAAATTATCCCCGATCCACGTAGTATTTATTTTAGCAACTTCATTATATCATTGTTCATTCAAGGAATCAAGTTACCTTCTTACAGGATTTTAGTATTATGTCATCATCTGGCTTTATATTGTCAGTCGAAAACTTCGCTTTGATTTGGCTCTCAACATCAGAGGACAAGTATTCGCTGAAGGCGCGCTTGACTATGCTGTTTCTGCCTTTCATAATATCGCGTAGTAGGATAAGACAGAATTTCTTTGTCAAATCAAAAGAATCCTGCGATTGATTCTTTTATTTAACAAGATTTGTGTGCCCTTCCAACAAGCAAGCAATAATTTGCTGTTTTTGCTTGGGTTTCAATTCTGTAACGAGGGAAAGTTTCTGTGCCGGCACTTCTTTTTCAAGAAGTTTTACAAAATCTTTCACTTTAAGATTTTCTTCGAGACGCATGAGAAAAACATTTCCAAATAAATTACAATTGATACGCCCAACCCGCCCAACAATGTTTCTGAAATCAACGGATGTCATTTTTGTTTGTCCGCGACCTTTTCTGTATGTGGTAATAAACAGATTATCCGCTGGTAGGTTAACACCTTCAACGCGCGTACTGCTGCAGAACATTGCAACAATTTTCTTTTCGCGGAATAGTTTCTCGATCTTCATACGAATTGATGCCGGCAAATAGCCAATATGATAAGCTACGCCCTTTTTTATTAGCTGTGCAAGGAAATAATCTTTGTGTACTTGGTTCGCTATCTCTTTGGCGAGGGTCTCCAACGCACTGTCGCCTTTATCCTGCTCGTGTGCGGCATAATCGATCGCGGCTTGGATGGCTTTATCTTTCGAATTAAAATAAACTACGGTTTGAAAGTCTTTTCTCAAGTGTGCGATAACATTGCTAAACCGAGATGATAGCGGAGCTTGTCCTATATCAATAAGCTCCCCGCTTCGTTCGTTAAAAAGCTGCAGCTTGCCCTCTATGATGAGGATTAAACAGCGCAAATAACGCGCAACACGCATTCCATAAACAGGTCGGCAAACCGAAAAAACCAAAAGAATCATGCGGTTGTTTGCGAGAGCACAACATGGTACAATACACCGTGCAATCAATGAGTGGGCGCTGAAGGAGCAAATTTTGTGTGATCGCGGGCGGGGTGTGGTGCGCCGTGTTTGATGTGTCCACGCAGTGACGGAGAGAAACGCCATGATCACAAGAAGCAGGAGAGAAAATAAATGAATACAACGTATGATCCACGGAACGTTGAGCCAAAATGGGCACAAGCGTGGAAGCAACAAGGCGTGTACACCGCATCGCGTGCCGATGCGCGCCCGTATACGATCGCGATCCCGCCCCCCAATGTGACGGGTGCATTGCACATTGGGCATGCTTTAGACAATACGTTGCAAGACGTGCTCATACGCACAAAACGGATGCAGGGGTACGATGCATTGTACGTACCGGGTACCGACCATGCAGGCATTTCGACGCAAGCGAAAGTCGAGGCCGCTTTGCGCGCGCAAGGCATCCACAGGCACGATTTGGGACGAGAAGCGTTTGTGGAGCGTGTGTGGCAGTGGAAAGAAGAGTACGTCGCGCGCATTCATACGCAGTGGGAGATGTTGGGGCTATCTTTGGATATGTCGCGCGAACGGTTTACGTTAGATGAAGGGCTTTCGCATGCAGTGCGTACTGTTTTTGTGTCGCTGTTTGAGCAAGGGCTGATTTATCGTGGGGAGTATATTATTCACTGGGATCCGATCGCGCAGACGGCGATATCGGATATGGAAGTCGAGCACATCGAAGTAGAGGGTGCGTTGTACCATATTGCGTATCGTCTTGCAGATGGAGATGGCGCGATCGTCGTCGCGACGACGCGGCCGGAGACGCTGCTTGGGGATGTGGCGGTCGCTGTGCATCCAGAAGACCCGCGATATGCGTCGTGGATCGGTGCGCACGTCGTATTGCCTGTGACGGGCAGACACATCCCGATTGTCGCAGATGACGCGGTCGATCGTTCGTTTGGTACGGGTGCGGTCAAAATCACACCTGCGCACGATGCGTTTGATTTTGCTTTGGCACAGAGGCACGGACTTCCTTCGCTGTGCATTATGCATCGGGATGGGACGATGAATGCGCATGCAGCGCCGTATACAGGGCTGGATCGGTTTGTGTGCCGTACGCGCATCGTAGACGATGTGCGTGCACAAGGCTTGCTCGTAGACGTGCAAAAGCACGTGCATGCGGTCGGGCATAGTGAACGCAGTGGGGCGGTCGTGGAGCCGATGCAGTCGGTGCAGTGGTTCGTGCGCATGCAGCCGCTCGTCGATGCTGCGCGGGAGACACCCGTGCGGTTCGTTCCTGAGCGGTTTGGTGAGACGTACGCGCGATGGATGGATGGGATGCACGATTGGTGCATTTCGCGTCAGCTGTGGTGGGGGCATCGCATTCCGGCGTGGCACTGTGCAC
>JAGWXQ010000177.1 GCA_018969805.1 Paenibacillaceae bacterium
GGGGCACTCGGTGTAGGAAAGACGCGCTTTGTGCAATCGTTTGCGCAGGCTCTTGGAGTGCGGCAGGCAGTGCGGTCGCCGACGTTTTCTTTGGTGCACGAATACACAGAAATTGTTCCTCCACTCGTGCATATGGACATGTATCGTATGCGCAGTGAACGAGAAGCATGGGACTTTGCGCACTATTTTGATGGAGAAGCGGTCTGTATCGTAGAATGGGCATCGCGCATCAAGGGGTTGTTGCCGGAACATCGACTGGACATCGCGATCGCATACGCGCAAGAAGGCGGGGAAGAAGCGCGTGTGTGGACGTGTGAGGCACGTGGTGCGCGCTACGCGGTGTTGTTGGACGCGATGCGGTTGGATGGGGGAGTGTAAATGCTGCTCTGTATCGATGCTGCAAGTACGGTGCTCACCGTCGCGATCAGCGATGGTGTGGTCGTCCGCGCCCACGCCACGTTGCCGACGCATCGGGCGCATGCCATGCACATGCACCCGACGATCGCGCGCGTCTGTGCCGAGGCAGAAGTGGCACCGCAGCAATGGACGGCGATCGCGGTCGGATGTGGACCCGGGTCCTATACGGGCGTTCGGCTCGCGATTGCGACAGCAAAAACGTTGGCGTGGGTACAGCGGCTGCCGGTGTACACCGTATCGACGCTTGAGGCGATGGCGTATGCAGCATGGCGTGCATTGGACTGCCCACACAGCCTCGTCGTTCCGGTCATTGACGGACGGCGCGGGTGTGTATACAGCGCAGCATTTTTTGGAAACGGGGCATCGTGGGAAAGAACGCATGAAGACCGGCTTCGTCCATGGGACGACGTATGGACACTGGGTGATGCCCGCATCCCATGCATCATTGCTTCAGATGGATCGGACGTACGTTCGGTGCGACCGTGTACGGTAATCCCATGTGCGCCAGAGGCCAGTGCGATCGCCGCTTTGGTCGCTTCAGGGTGTGCACAGCGACACGACGACGTACATCTTGTCGTGCCGAATTATACGCAGGCCACGGAGGCAGAAGCAAAATGGACAAGTGCAGACGAATGCGACGAATGACGGTGCATGATGTGCCCCGCGTCACAGAAATCGAACGCGCATCGTTTGCAATTCCGTGGACAGAGCAAGCGATCCGTGCCGAAATGGACAATAAATATGCGGTATACGTTGTAGCCGTCGATGAACACGACCGTGTATGCGGATATGCGGGTATGTGGATCGTGTGCGACGAAGCAATGATTACCAATATCGCAGTATGTCCCCGCAACCGTGGCAAACGGCTCGGATATGCGCTGCTTGAGGAATTGCGCGCACAGGCACTTCCGCACGGTGTGCGCATGATGACGTTGGAAGTACGGCCATCCAATGTGGCTGCACTGACCATCTACACGCGCTGTCGTTTTACCGTCGTTGGCGTGCGGCCACGCTATTATGCAGACAACGATGAAGATGCGTGGATGATGGTCTGTACAGCCCTGGAGCAATCGTTTGTTGGATAAGGACATCAGGGAATGAGTATGACCAAATACGCAAACGGATGGGTACGTGCGGTAGGATGCGAATCGGAGGAGACATATGCGCAAACATGCAGACGATGAGGATGCGTTGGTGCTGGCGATTGAGACGAGCTGCGACGAGACGGCAGCTGCCGTCGTGACGGCTGGGGGCGCGATGCGCTCCAACGTCGTATGGAGTCAAATCGCTGTCCACGAACGGTTTGGTGGGGTCGTTCCGGAAATTGCGTCGCGCATGCACGTGGAACACATCACGATCGTCATGGACGAGGCGATGCGGGCAGCGGGTGTCACGCAAGAAGACATCGACGCCGTGGCAGTGACGCAAGGACCGGGCCTTGTCGGGGCGCTGTTTGTCGGAATTATGGCGGCCAAATCGTTTGCATATGCGCGGGATGTCCCGCTGATCGGGGTACACCACATTGCGGGACACATCTACGCCCAGGCGTTGTGCGGGGTACTTGCGTTTCCGTTGCTTGCCGTTGTCGTCTCTGGAGGACATACGGAGCTGATCGTCATGCGAGAACCGCTCATGTTTCAGACGATTGGGCGATCGCGCGACGATGCGGTCGGCGAAGCGTATGACAAAGTGGCGCGGGCGTTGCGATTGCCGTACCCCGGGGGTCCGCACATTGAGAAGCGGGCCGCTGAGGCAGACACCGAAATCGTCTTGCCGCGGGCATGGTTGGACGGAGACGACTTTAGTTTTAGTGGGGTAAAGTCCGCTGTGATGGCACACATCCACCGGGCACGGATGCGCGGAGACGTCGTCGATGCACCGGCACTTGCCCGCGGCTTTCAACAGTCGGTCATCGACGTCCTGTGTACGAAGGCGATTCGTGCCGCGTGTGCCCACGGCATTCCGCATATCGTATTGTGTGGTGGAGTCGCTGCCAATGGGGCGTTGCGCGAGGCACTCCAGCGAGCCGGAGACGCGGTTGGCGTCACGGTCGCAGTGCCCCCGATGGCGTTGTGTACAGACAACGCGGCAATGATTGGCGCGTGTGGGGCTGCGATGTGGCGAGCGGGACGCATCGCCGACATGCACATGGAAGCAAAATCGTTGTGGAGCATCGATGCGTTTGGCGGTGCGGGATGAACGAGTGTGTATTTGTAGAGTGGGTGAGTGCGGACGCGCATCGCCTTGCACATTTTTACGAACGCGTGTGCGGATGGCGCATCGCGTCTACACACAATGTTGCGATGAGCGGGCTTGGTTCGGGCACGTATACGCGCATTGCAGTGCCCGTGCCGACACGGTTCGGTGCGGCAATCGTCGATGCAACACTCGTACAGCAAACTGCCGGAATGACGGTCATAACGATTGCGACGGATGATTTTGATGCGCTATGTGCACGCGTCGTCGAGTCAGGAGGGCGGATCGTCGGCGATGTACTGACGTTGGAGCAAGGTGTCCGTTTTGTGTATGCTGCGGATACGGATGGGCGGATCATCGGGTGCATCGAGCGTGCAAAAAAAGAGTTGAAATAGACGATCGATTGTGCTATATTAAAAGTATACAAAAGGAGGCGAGGGCATATGAAAAAGATGGTGCTCAGAAAGAGGATTCGGTGGCAAAAACTGCTTGTCTACGCAGTTATTGCGGGGATGCTCGTAGGCGCGATCGTATTGCCGTTGGCGATCGTAGCCAACGGATAGTTTGTTGTACAAGGTTGCTCTTTGTAAAAAACAGCCCTCTGTATCGACGTGTTCGTACGCATCCCCTATTGAACACAGTG
>JAGWXQ010000003.1 GCA_018969805.1 Paenibacillaceae bacterium
GGGGTCGTTTGTGTTGTTGGGGGGAGATCCTGGCATTGGCAAATCGACGTTGTTGCTGCATATGGCGGAAGCGTTGATTGCAAACGGAAAACGCATGCTGTACGTCTCGGGGGAAGAATCGGCGGGTCAAATAAAAATGCGCGCCGATCGCATCGGATGCGGGGCGTTGCCGTTGCACGTGCTGTGCGAAACGGGCATGGAAGTCATCGCGGCGGCTGTCGAAGACATCGCTCCGGATGTGCTGGTGATCGATTCTATTCAGACGGTGCAGCAAGGGACAGTCGGTTCTGGTGCGGGCAGTGTGGCACAAGTGCGCGAGTGTACGGCAACGTTGCTTGCGCTGGCGAAGGGGCGAAACATGGCAACCGTGCTCATCGGGCATGTGACGAAGGAAGGGACGCTTGCCGGACCACGGACGCTGGAGCATATGGTCGATACGGTGTTGTCGTTTGAGGGTGAGCGGCATCAGCCGACGCGGTTGCTGCGGTCGATCAAAAACCGGTTTGGCGCGACGCACGAATTGGGCATGTTTGAAATGCATGAGCACGGTCTGCGTGAAGTGACGCAACCGTCCCAGTTGTTGCTTGCACAGCGCGTATGCGGCAGTGCCGGATCGGTCGTCGTCGCAAGCGTCGAAGGGACACGTCCCGTTCTCGTAGAAGTACAAGCGCTCGTCGCATCGACACCGTTTCCTTCCCCACGGCGCACAGCGACGGGCATCGATACAAACCGACTGCATATGCTGGTCGCAGTGCTGGAAAAACGGCTGGGCATCGCATTGCATACGTACGATGCATACATCAACGTCGTGGGCGGGATGCGGCTCGACGAACCGGCAGTCGATTTGGCGATCGCAGCAGCTCTGGCATCGAGCGTGCGCGACGTGCCCACCGATGCCGATGATGTCGTCTTTGGGGAAGTCGGTTTGACGGGGGAAGTGCGCGCGGTGTCCCGAATTGAGCAGAGGCTGCAAGAAGCGCACAAAATGGGCTTTCGACGTGTCATTATGCCGACACTGCGCCCATCATCGACAGCGGCTGTTCCATCGGGACTGCGCGTAGTCGGTGTCCAGACGGTCGAAGAAGCGTTTGTCGCGCTCGGTTTGCGGTAAATGCATGTTCAAACAATACCAAATCAGTATTTCAATCGATCGATCCAGTTCACAAAAACACCTTTTGCTTCTTCGGCGCATACAGCCCTCTGGAACTGTGTTTTCAATAGGGGATGCGTGCGAGTAGCATGTGCGCCCGTACATGAGGTAGAATAACGAATGGGAGGTGGCGCATGAACGTTCTTCGCACGCTACCAAACTGGTTTACGATCGGCAATCTCGCACTCGGTGTCGTGGCAATCATGATGGTATTTAATGACCGCACGGATGTCGCGGCGATGCTCGTCCTCATTGCCATGTTGCTTGATGGGCTGGATGGGCGTGTCGCACGGGCACTCAATGTGACGAGTGAGTTTGGCAAACAGCTCGATTCGTTGTCCGATATGATCAGCTTTGGTGTCGCACCCGCGCTCATGATGTACGTTGTCGTATTTCAAGATGTCCCTGTGGCATTGGGCTGGTTTGTAACGTCCGTATTTCCGATTTGCGGAGCACTGCGCTTGGCGCGATTCAACGTTCATGCAGGTGTACCAGGTTTTTTTATCGGCTTGCCCATACCGGTCGCAGGTGGGGCGTTGTGTACGATGGCGTTGTTTGCGTCGCACATTCCGACGTGGGTCATGATCGGTGCCTCATTGCTGCTCTCTTTGCTGATGGTCAGCAGCGTCCAGTATCCGAGCTTCAAAAAATGGAAACCCCCGCGCGCGCTCATTTGGATTTCACCATTTGCGGTTATTGGTGTGACATCGATTGCGATTTTGTATCCCGGAGGTTTGTCCAAAGTATTGTTTGTTCCTTTGTTGTTGTATGCATTGTTTGGCTTGCGCAAAAACACAGAGTTTATGCAGCGGTTGGCGCGCCGTCGTTCGGACAAGCGGGGCGAATGACCACGGTTATGCGCGCGCGTTTTGGTTCACAATGGGAGTCCGTTCGTCATGGAGACGAGGGCATCTCGGTGTGAAGCGAGGGAACGATGTATGGCTGTATGGGCAATGATCGGGGCGTGTGTTGGTGCATGGGGTGGGCGTGAAGGAGCGATGGCGATCGGACAACCGATTGCACTCGGTATGGCGGTCGGTGCATGCATCGGGGGCATCGCCGTTGTCGCATGCCACAGACATTGTGTACGGTTTGTGTTGCGGTGGGCGGGGCAGTCGGTGGACCACTTGGCTTGGAAACTTACAGGATGTGTACTTGGACTCGTTTTTGCGGTATTGTGGTATCCGGTAACCGATGGGTTTGGTGCACCGTGGATCGGGGCACTCGGTTCGCTCGTCTGTGCCGTCGTCGGAATGCGCACCGTGTACAGCAAACGCCACGAAATAGTGCGCATTTGGGGAAATCGGTTTGCCGACGAGCGCATCCTGCGGGGACGCATCGTCCTTGATACGAGTGTCATTATCGATGGACGCATAGCGGAGCTGTGCAAGACCGGATTTATTGAAGGGACGCTCGTCGTGCCTGTGTGCGTGCTGGAGGAGCTGCAGCACATCGCCGACTCCGCCGACGTGCTCAAGAGAAATCGTGGACGGCGGGGCTTAGATGCGTTGCACGTCATTCAGAAAGACGCAAACGTCACCGTGCATATCCACGAAGAACACATCCGCGACGCCGTTGAAGTCGATCGCAAACTCATCCGCCTCGCGCAGCAGCTCGATGCGAAAGTCATGACCAACGACTTCAATCTCAACAAAGTGTGTGCGCTGCACGGAGTGCGTGTGCTCAACATCAATGACCTCGCAAACGCGATCAAACCCGTCGTTTTGCCGGGAGAACCACTCGCCATTCATGTCATCAAGGAAGGCAAAGAGCACGGGCAAGGCATCGCATACTTGGACGACGGAACGATGATCGTCGTCGAAAACGGCAAAGAGTGCCTCGGGGCACGCATCGATGTGACGGTGACGAGCGTATTGCAGACGTCGGCAGGACGCATGATTTTTGCCCGTCCAAAGACGTTGGAAAAAGCACAATGATTGAGGGGGAACAACACCGTGTGGGCATCTTCGGTCGGGGCCGTGCTCGTCTGTGCAGGCAGTGGGACGCGGATGGGGGCGGGTGTGAAAAAGCAGTACCGTACGATTGGGGGCAAGCCGTTGTATGCGTATGCGCTCGATGCACTGTGTGCGTGTCCTTTTGATGCAATCGTCCTCGTCATCGGGGCAGATGACGACGTACACAGCAGCGATGCGCGCGTACGGATCGTGCGTGGGGGTGCGACGCGCCAGCAGTCGGTGTATGCGGGGCTGTGCGCTTTGGACGGTGTGGCGTGGGTGTGTGTGCACGATGGCGTGCGGCCGCTTGTGACACCGACGCTGATCGATCGGTGCGTGCAAGACGCGATCGCACATGCGTGTACAGCCGTCGCTGCTGTCCGCGTCGCCGATACGCTCAAGCGCGTGGACGATACCGTCACGACGATTTCGCGGGAACACGTGTGGGCAGTGCAGACACCCCAAGTGTTTCCGTACGAACAGCTACTCCGTGCCCATGCGCTGGATGTTCACGCCACCGACGACGCGATGCTCATGGAGCGCATCGGGGAGCGCGTGCGCATCGTCCTCGGCGATGGGACAAACATCAAAGTAACGACAGAAGACGACTTTGCGCACGTGTCCCGCTTGCTCGCGCCCCCGTCGTTTCGCATCGGACATGGATTTGATGTGCATCCGTGGGTCGAAGGGCGGCCGTGCATCATCGGTGGGGTACGCATCGACAGCGACGTCGGACTGGGAGGCCACTCGGATGCCGATGTGCTGCTGCATGCGATCGCGGATGCGGTGCTTGGGGCGATCGGGGAAGGGGACATCGGTAGACACTTTCCCGATACGGACGAGCGATGGCGCGGGGCGGACAGCCTCGTGCTGCTGTCGCACGTATGTACGTTGGCACATCGCCTACACTACCACGTCGTCAATGTCGATTGTACGGTCGTCGCCGAACGTCCGCGCATCGCGCCATACGTCCAAAGCATGCGTGCGCACATCGCCCGTGCATTGTGCATCCATCCAGATGCGGTCAATGTGAAAGCGACGACGTCGGAACGGCTGGGGTTTGTCGGCAGGCATGAGGGTGCGGTCGCGCATGCGGTCGTTTTGGTCACAAATCGATCAAGAAATGGAGAATGACATGATGGGTGTGCGTGTGCGCTATGCGCCGAGTCCGACCGGTGCGCTGCACCTCGGTGGTGCACGGACGGCGCTCTTTAATTATGCGTTTGCAAAAAAACATGGTGGCACTTTCGTCATGCGGTTCGAAGACACCGATCAGGCGCGCCATACGGAGGACGGCATCGCGTCGCAGTGTGACGGGTTGCGCTGGCTGGGCATTTCGTGGGATGAAAGCGTCGATACGCCGGACGCACCGTATGGGCCGTATCGACAGATGGAGCGGCTTCCGCTGTATGCGGAGGCGATCGCGCAGTGCATCGCATCGGGACACGCGTACTATTGTTATTGTACCGAAGAAGAGCGCGCACGCGAGCGGGAAGCGCAGGAGGCACGCGGATGCATGCCAAAATACGCCGGACCGTGCCGTGACGCATCGCAAGAAGACATCCAGAAGTGGCAAAGCGCACAACGCAAGCCGGTCGTGCGCTGGCGTGTCCCGCAAGACAAAACATTTGACATGCACGATCTCATTCGTGGGACGGTGCAGTGGCATAGCGCGGACATCGGGGACTGGGTGATCGCCCGCGCGGACGGTGTGCCAACGTACAATTTTGCCGTCGTCGTCGATGACATCGCGATGCGCATCTCGCACGTCATTCGGGGCGAGGAGCACATTTCCAATACACCCCGGCAGCTGATGGTGTATGAGGCACTGCACGCAACACCGCCACAGTTTGCCCATCTGCCACTTATTCTCAACGACCAACGAAAAAAAATGAGCAAGCGCGATGCATCGATTGTGCAGTTTATCGACCAATATCGTGCACTCGGGTATACACCGGAGGCACTCATCAATATCCTCGCATTGCTCGGTTGGGCACCAGACACCGATCAAGAGCTGTTTTCGCTCGATGCGTTTGTCTCGTCATTTTCTATCGATCGGATTCATAAAAATGGGGCCGTATTCGATCCAGCAAAGCTGGATTGGATGAACAACCACTACATGCGCACGCTCCCCCTGGATGTGACGACGGAGCGCATCGCGCCGTTGGTCGCGCACTTGGTGCGCATCGGGGATGCCGATGAAGGGACGACGCTGCCCGTCGTGCGCACACGTGCGTGGCTGCGCGCGTGCGTCGATCTGCATGTGGAGCCGATGCGCTGCGGTGCGGAGCTCGCACAATGGATGCGCCCATTGTTGCCCGGGGTCGTTCAAATGTCGGACGACGCGCGGGAAGCGATCCGCGAAGGGCGCGACGTCATCGGGGCATGCGCCGAAGCACTGCGGCACGTCCACACGTGGCAAGCAAGCGACATCGCCCAAGCGCTCAAAAACATCAACACATCCAAAAAAGGAAAGCAGTTGTTTGTCCCGATTCGTGCAGCCGTTACTGGGACGATCCACGGCCGCGACCTCGCACGCACGATCGCGCTCATTGGGCGCGAGACGGTGCTTGAACGGTTGCATGCAGCGCACACGGCACACGAATTCTCTATGAAACACACGGATCAATAGGGATGATGTTTGCTTGATCGCACAAGACGGTTTTGTAAAACATCGTTTGCAATTACGATCATAACGATCAATAAGGAGGACGCGCATGGCGAAAAAAATTGTGTTGGCGTATTCGGGTGGGCTCGATACGTCGGTCATCCTCGCATGGCTCAAAAAAAAGTATGATGCAGAAATTATTACGTTTACGGCAGACATCGGTCAAGCCGAAGAGCTCGATGGGCTCGAACAAAAAGCACTGCGAACGGGCGCATCGAAAGTGTACATCGAAAATCTCCAAGAAACGTTTGCGAGAGACTACATTTTTCCGATGTTTCAAGCGTCGGCATTGTATGAAGGACAGTATTTGCTCGGTACGTCGATCGCAAGACCGCTCATTGCCAAGCGGATGGTCGAAATTGCGCAAGAAGAAGGTGCCGTCGCCATCGCCCATGGTGCGACGGGGAAAGGCAACGACCAAGTTCGGTTTGAGCTTACGGCTGCTGCTGTCGGGGGAACGCTGGACGTGATCGCACCGTGGCGCGATGCATCGTTTCGGGCGCAGTTTCCCGGGCGCGCCCAAATGATCGCATATGCAGAGCAACACGGAATTCCGATTACGGCGAGCGCGGCAAAACCGTACTCGACAGACCGCAATGTGCTGCACATCAGTTTTGAAAGCGGCATGCTCGAAGATCCAGACTTTGACGCATCGGCAAACGACGTCCGCAGCATGTATGTGATGAGCGTCGATCCGCAGTGTGCACCAGATGCGCCCGAAATCGTTCATTTGGCGTTTGTTCGGGGGTGCTGTGTCGCGATCAATGGTCAGGAAATGTCGCCGCTTGGTGTCATGCAAACGCTCAACGTGCTCGGGGGCAAGCACGGCATCGGACGAATCGATATGGTCGAAAATCGTTTTGTCGGAATGAAAAGCCGGGGTGTATATGAGACACCCGGGGGCACGATATTGTACAAAGCGCACCGCATCATCGAATCGCTGACGATGGACCGCGAAGTGATGCTGCTTCGGGACGGGCTCATTCCCAAATACGCGTCGCTCGTCTACAACGGATTTTGGTTTTCTCCCGAGCGCGAAGCGATCCAAGCGCTCGTCGATGCGTCACAGCGGTACGTGCAAGGGACGGTGCGGCTGAAGCTGTACAAAGGTAATGTGATCAACGCCGGATGCACGAGTGACGTCAGTTTGTACCAACCACACATCGCCACGATGGAAGAAGACGTGACGGAGTCGTACAATCAAGACGATGCAACGGGATTTATCCGATTGCATGCACTGCGGTTGCGCACATTTCATGCGGTGCAAGGAGCACGACGCTCATGAAGATGTGGAGTGGGCGGTTTACGAAGGAAACAAACGCGCTTGTCGAGCAGTTTACGGCATCGATTCATTTTGATCGTGCGTTGTTTGCGGAAGACATCCAAGGGAGCATCGCGCACGTGCGCATGCTCGGGATGCAAGGCATATTGCCTGAAGACGACGTGGAGTGCATCGTCGGGGGGTTGCGCCGCGTGTACGCACGCATGGAAGCAGGCGATGTCGATCTGCACGATGCGGATGAAGACATCCACATGGCTGTAGAAAAAATGTTGTGTGCGGACATCGGGCCAGTCGGTGGAAAATTACACACCGGGCGCAGCCGCAACGACCAAGTCGCAACGGACATGCATCTGTACGTGCGCCGCCACGTGCACGGCATCGTCGAAGACGTGTGTGCGGTACAGCGTGCGTTGCTCGATCAGGCAACGGCGCACATCGAGACGCTCGTGCCAGGATACACGCATTTGCAGCGGGCGCAGCCCATTTCGCTTGCCCATCATTTTCTTGCGTACGTCTCGATGTACGAGCGGGACGTATCGCGGTTGATCGATGCGTACAAACGGATCGACGTCTTGCCGCTCGGAGCGGGAGCATTGGCGGGAACGACGTTTCCGATTGACCGCCATGCCGTCGCGCACATGCTCGGATTTGGGGATGTGTACGATAACTCGCTCGATGCGGTCAGTGATCGAGATTTTGTTATCGAGTTGTTGTCGATTGTGGCGATGATCATGATGCATTGTTCGCGGTTGTGTGAGGAGCTCGTGCTGTGGTCGAGTACGGAGTTTTCGTTTATTGAGCTCGACGATGCATTTTGTACCGGGAGCTCGATGATGCCCCAGAAAAAAAATCCCGATGTGGCAGAGCTCGTCCGCGGCAAGACAGGACGCCTATACGGACACCTTGTCGCCTTGCTGACGACGATGAAAGGGCTTCCGCTGGCATACAACAAAGACATGCAAGAAGACAAAGAAGGGATGTTTGACGCGATTGCACAAGTCCGCTCGTCGCTGCGGCTGATCGCGCCAATGATCGCGACGATGCACGTCCGTACAAACCGGATGGATGAGGCAGTCACAAACGATTACGCCAACGCAACCGACTTGGCGGACTCCCTTGCGCGCCACAACGTCCCTTTTCGCCAAGCGCACGAAATTGTCGGAAAGCTCGTATTGCATGCGATTGAACAAAAGAAGATGCTGCACGAACTTCCCCTAGAGACGTTTCTCGCACACAGTCCGGTGTTTACGGATGCGGTGTACGACATCTTGCATCCACGCCACGTCGTCGATGCACGAGACAGCTACGGAGGCACAGCGATTGCGCAAGTGCGCGCAGCACTTGCGCGCGCGCGCACACGCACAAACGATACGGACGCATGGCTCCACGCGCATTGGGCATTTATTGCGCGCGCACAGGCGTTGTTGATTGATGAGCAACCGATCGCGTGATCGGTTTTTTGCTGTTTTGTCCGTTTTGTACCGTGCACACCTCAGACCAAAAAGTACAAGCGAGTGCCGCAGATACCCCCCAATTGCTTTTGCGGTATAATTCGATCTTTTGCGCATCGAGTGTGCTGCCACCCACGGTCGTTTTCCACGTAAGGCACTCTTCACACGAATCATCGGGTCTTGTTTTTTTGATCGTGACGAGCCCAATCAGTGCGCCGCTTGCGTCAAGCATCGGACCTCCGCTCATCCCGTGCAGCAGTGTTCCCGTAACACCGACACCGAGGGCAGTGGAAAAAAGCTGATTCCTCGTCAGTGCGTGCGTGACGACACCGCATTGCCTGGAGAGGAGGGGCTTTTCTTCTTTAACAATCCAGCCCGCGGCGCAATACGGCGCACCCACGCGCACTGGCGTGGAGCGTATGCGTACGACAGGGAGCGCATCCGATGTTGTGAGTTTCAAGAGGGCCATGTCCGCACTACACAACCCTTCGTTGTTGCGGGAAATATATTGCCAGAACGATTGACGATGGGACTCCCAAAAATCGGCTTGGTTGATTCCTATGGACGGGGGCTTTCGGTCGCAAGGAAATGCGATGAGGACAGCATTATACTTTTTATTGTTTTTGTATACGATCATGTTGTGCGATGTGCGGTATTCGACGACGTGGCGGTTCGTCAAGATCAAGTACGTGTCCTTCGTACGTTGGACGATCGTGCCCGACCCGGCATTAGCCCACAATGGATTTTCGAGGACGATGCGTACAAGGGGTTGCGCGGCATCGGGAAACCGTTTTGTATTCGCTTGTGCTTGAGGGAACCCGACCATCCCGATGCATACAGACAATAATACGATGCGTCTCAACATATGATGCTCCTTTTTGTATTGGATCTTGATGTACATATGCCCACGTTTCCTGAAAACACGATTTTTTATGAAAATTGCATGATTTTCGCGTACGCAGACGACGTGGGACAAGCACATTTTGATAGTGTACCACAGGTGGTGATGGGGGGCAAGAGCGTGTTGTACGCGATGCGCAATTTTGCGTCACAAACGATCCCGTGGTATACTCGTTATTGTCAAGGGGGTGCACACGGTGATCGAACTGCAAGACGTATATAAGACGTATCCGGATGGCGGTGTCGCGTTGCGGGGCGTGCATGTGCGCATCGAACGGCACGAATTTGTGTACCTTGTCGGGCCTTCTGGTGCAGGGAAATCGACGATGCTCCGACTCATTTATCGCGAAGATCGCCCGACACAAGGGACGATATTTGTCAACAATTTTAATTTGGCAAAGCTCGGCATGCGCAAAATTCCGTTTTTGCGCCGCAGCATTGGGGTCATTTTTCAAGATTTCAAATTATTGCCTAAACGCACCGCATATGAGAATGTTGCCTTTGCGATGGAAGTCGTCGAGGCTCCATCCAAAACGATTCGCAAGCGGACGATGGAAGTGCTCGATCTCGTGAAGCTTGCAGACCGCAGCCATGCGTTTCCGTCCCAGCTCTCCGGCGGGGAACAGCAGCGCGTCGCGATCGCGCGGGCGATCGTCAACAAACCGCTTGTCGTCGTCGCAGACGAACCGACCGGAAATTTGGATCCCGAGACATCGTGGGATATTATGCGGTTGCTCGAAGAAATCAATTTTCGTGGGACGACCGTGATTATGGCGACGCACAACAAAGACATCGTCAATACGTTGCGCAAGCGCGTCATTGCGATCGAGCGGGGCATCATCGTGCGCGACGAACCGAGGGGTGAGTACGGATATGAAGATTAGGACACTCATTCGCCACGTGTGTGAAGGTGCGCGCTACGTGTGGCGAAACGGCTGGATGTCCTTTGCTTCGATCAGTGCAATGGCGGTGTCGATGCTCGTGTTGGGCGTGTTTGTCATCGTCGCACTCAACGTCAACGCACTGACACAAAACATTGAAAATGAAATCAAAATAAAAGTGTATTTGGACATCGCGTATCCGCGGGCACAAGTGCCGATGGTGCAAAATCAGATCGGCTCGATACCTGGGGTCAAACGCATTACATTTGTATCGAAGGAAGAAGAGCTGGAGCAGACGCGTTTGCGCTGGGGCGAAGAAGGAAAGAAGTTGCTGCAATCACAAAAAAAAGACCCCAATCCGTTTCCGGATGCGTTTGTCATAGAAGTGTATGAGCCGAGGCAAGTCGATGATGTCGCGGCGCGCATTTTGGAGCTCAACGACACAAACACCCCAAAGCCGATTTGGAAGCTCAATTATGGCGCAGATACGGTACGCAAACTGTTTGCCATGATTGATGTCGTTCGGTATATCGGCATCGGGCTCATCGCTGCCCTCACGATTATGTCCGTTTTTTTGATAGCCAATACGATTAAGTTGACGATTACGGCACGACGGTCTGAAATTGCGATTATGAAACTTGTCGGTGCGACGCATACGTTTATTCGCTGGCCTTTTTTTATCGAAGGATCGCTGATCGGCATGATCGGGGCACTGATCCCGGTGCTCATCCTCAGTATATTGTACGATCGGTTGTTGTTATACGCAGAGACAGAAATTGGATTTTTGCGGGAAGTGTTGCTTCCGGCGCATGAGAGCATGTCGGTGATTGCCTTGTTTTTGCTTGTCCTTGGGCAGTTGATTGGGCTATGGGGAAGTGTGATTTCTATTCGCAAATTTTTGCGCGTTTAAATTATTTTATAGGAAACTTCCCTTGTGTTTTTGTTGATTTGTTGGTACACTGTTCGTAAGGGAGGGGATGATCTTGTCGCGTTTGGCCATCGTCGTCGCGGTCGTGCTCGTCCTTGGGATTGGACAAGCGGGGTTTGATGGATACGCGCGTTCGCAAAAACGTGCTGCTCAAGACGGTCTGACACAGTTGCAGCGCATTCGTGCGCAGTTGGATAAAGTTCGTGCTGCGATGGATGAGGCAAACGAAGCGGAAGAACAAGCAAAAAAAGAAATCGTCCAATTGCGGGGCAAACGCAAACAATATGCCAATGAGACCGCGCGGCTGGAGCTGCAAATCGCGCAAACGAGTCAAAAAATGGCTCTTTTAAACAGCCAAATCAAAAAAATTGATGCAAACTTGACGTATACGGCACAACAGCTCGCGGATACGAAAAAACGATTGGCGACACGGGAATCGCTGTTTCGTGCGCGTCTTCAGCTCATGCAGACGAGCGATCCGATTACGTATTTGGATGTACTGCTTGGAGCGGCGTCGTTTGAAGATTTTTTGTCGCGGTTTGAGAGCTTGCAGACGATCGTTGCCCAAGACGAGCAGCTGATCGAAGCGCATCAGCGCGACGAGCAGCTCATCGCCCAGCAAAAAGCAGACATCGAATCGCAGCTCGTGTACGTCGATGGCATTTTGGACCAAACCGTGCGGTTGCGGGGGGAGTTGGCATCGAAGAAGTCGGACCGGCAAGTCAAAATTGCGGCACTGACGCAAAAAGAGGACCGCCTTGAGGAAGTGACCGAAGAGCAAGAACGGGAGCTCATGCGTTTGGCAGATGAGCAGGCGAAGTTGCTGAGAGAAAAGCGGGCCATCGAAGAAAAGTCAAAGAAGAAAAAGCGGGTTATGCCTACGTATTCCGGTGGGCAATTGGCGTGGCCGTTGCCGGGATATGGGGAAATATCGTCTGGATTTGGGCCGCGCGTCCATCCGATTACGCGCCAGAGGCACATCCATTCTGGTATTGACATCCCGGCACCAAGCGGTACGGAGATCGTCGCTGCCGCTGCTGGAGAAGTAATTTTGGCGCGTTGGTACGGGGGGTACGGCAATACGATCATTATCGAGCACGCTGAAGGGTTTCGGACATTGTATGCGCACATTATTACTGGTGGCACGCGCGTCCAACTTGGACAGTTTGTCCGCGCGGGACAAGCGATCGCGGGTGTAGGTTCGACGGGATCATCGACGGGGAATCATTTGCATTTTGGTGTATATAGTAACAATGAGGCGACGGACCCACTGCCGTACTTGCAGTAGCTGTGCGCGTTCAGAGAGGAGCATGACGATCGTGGTGCGAAAAAAAGTGTTGTGGCTCGTGATCGGGTGTGCAATCGGCATTGGCGGTACAGTCGGGATAACGGGACTGATGGGCACTCCGCAGTTTGTAGCGTGGTTGTCTATGCAGACGTGGGCAAAGCAAGCGTGGGTCGCATCGCTGTCGGGATTGACGTTTACGGAAGGCGAACAGCAAAAAATGGAATCGATTGCTGAGGCGATCGAGCAGCGGTATGTAGGTACGGTCGATCGCACGAAGCTCATTACGGGTGCGATGGATGGGATGGTCAATGCGCTTGACGATCCGTACTCAGAGTATTTGGACAAGGAGGAGCTCAAAAGTTTTCAAGAACACGTGCAGTCGTCGTTTAGTGGCATCGGAGCGGAAGTGTCGAACAAAGACGGCGACATCGTGATCATGTCTCCCATTCGCAAATCGCCTGCCGAGCGTGCTGGTTTGCGGCCTGGAGACATCGTCGTTTCCGTCAATGGCAAAGAGCTGCGCGGGATGACGCTCAATGAAGCAGTGCAACATTTGCGTGGACCGAAAGGGACGCAAGCGAAGCTGATCATCCAGCGCGTAGGTGTGTCGAAGCCACTCGAAGTCGTCATCGTGCGCGACGACATTCGCATCGAGACGGTCGAGAGCAGCATGCCCGCACGTGCGATCGGGATGCTGCGCATTAGTCAATTTTCGTCAAATACGGCGGATCGTTTTTTGTCCGAACTTGCCAAATTAGAAAAAACTCCGTTGCGTGGGCTGATCATTGATGTGCGCAACAATCCAGGAGGCATCGTGCAAGCGGTCGAAACGATTGCCAATGCACTTGTGCCGAAGGGAAAGCCGATTTTGCATATTGAGTATCGCAAAGAAGAGCGCGTCGATACGAATGCGACAGGATCGGGCAAACCGTATCCGATCGTCGTGTTGATCAATGAAGGATCGGCGAGTGCATCAGAAATTCTCGCGGCCGCACTGAAAGAATCAGCTGGAGCGACGCTCGTGGGCAAAAAGACGTTTGGCAAAGGACTCGTGCAAGCGTCGATCCCGCTGCGCGATGGCACGGCGATCAAGCTCACGATTGCCAAGTGGCTGACACCAAACGGAAAAATGATTCATAAAGAAGGCATCGCCCCGGATATCGATGTCGCACAAAACGCCCTGTTTGAAGCGACATCGATCGGGAAAGACAAAACGTATGCTTTTGATATGGTCAGTCCGGACATCGAAAATGCGCAACGCATTTTGCAGGCACTCGGGTTTGCGATCAAGCGCACGGACGGCTATTTTGACAACGCGACAGCGGCAGCGGTCAAGGCGCTGCAATCGCGCAATGGACTAAAAGCGACGGGCAACATCGATAAGGGGACTGCAACGAAGCTTGAGGAGCTCGTCTTAAAAGCGTATGCGGACCCGAAAAATGACGCCCAGCTCGTCGCGGCAATTGCTGCATTGGAGCAAAAAGCAAAGTAAACGAAGCAGGGAGACAAACATCATGAACGGGGACATCATCGCTGTGATGCTGGCGCGGGTTCAAGCGTGGGGAGAAGCGTCGCTGTCCCCATGGTACGTGCTGGGCTTGTGTGCACTCGCAATCATCGTTGGGCAGCTCATCGTGCAGCAGCGGTCGCTGTACGGTGTGCGCATGCATCCGGTGTGGCGCGATGCGGTGGTTCTCGTCGTTTTCGGATGGATATGTAGTGCGGTTGTGGCCATGACAGGGCTCGTCATCGACGTATCCGAAGGGTTGGCACGGTTGATGTGGATCGTGTTGCTTCTCGTGGCGTGCGTACGCATTGCGTATGCACGTATTGCGTACGTCGGGGCATTGCTGATCGCTTCTTCTGTCGCTGCGGCGATCGTGCCCGCTCCGGAATCGTTGCCTGGTGGTGTACGCATGTTTTGGCACCTGCTTGCGTCCATCGATGTTCCGTCTCTTTGTGTGCTCGTCGGTGTGACGGCACTCATCGAGGCGGCAGTGCTCCTGGTGTATGGTGGACGATGGGCGATGCCTGCCTACGTGCGCGGTGAGCGATTGAAGCCCATCGGTGCGTATGCGCTCATCGTCTTTTGTCCGTTGCCACTGATCGTATGGAATTCCTCCGGTGTTGTGGCGATCCCCCTCTTGATCGCGTCGGTTGCCTGGGTGACATCGGGATCCGTACGCGTCCGGTTGCGCAGCACTGTCCGTATGCTCGTGCTGTACGCACTGGCACTATGCGCGGTCGGTGCTGCGGGCATGATGTGGGCATCACAGTGGATCCCGATCGTTCAGTGGTCGTTTGCGCTCCTTTGCGCTCTGTTTTGTGCAGGGGCGTACGGGGCAGTGTATGCGTCGCTCTCCAAAACGCGCGGCGTATTGTTGACGAACAACAACAAAGGATTGCGCGTCCTTGCGGTCGCAAAAAAGTCTGTCGCTGCGAAGCTCGGCATCGTACCAGGAGACATCGTGCACAAAATGCATGGGCGACGCATTCGTACGCTTGCAGACGTATACGCCGCACGGCTATCGCATCCGACGACGGTGCGCATCGATGTCATGGATGCCCGTGGTGACGTGCGCATCGTCCAACAAGCGGTGTATGAGCACGACGGGGCATTGCTCGGAATTGTGTATTGTCCAGAAGAAGGTACCGGCATGGTACAAAAATTGCGTGGACTCGCATCGTTGTTTGTGCGGTGACGTGCAATACGGTTCACGGTACGCGTCACTGGAGAACAGGATCGGCGTTGGTGTAGGAGGAAGAGGCGATGACGCCATTTCAGCTTGTTAGTGGGTATACACCACAAGGAGATCAACCGAAGGCGATTGCGTCGCTCGTCGCAGGCGTGCAGCGTGGCGAACGCATCCAAACGCTGCTCGGAGCGACGGGGACAGGAAAGACGTTTACGATCGCCCATACGATCGCCAACGTCCAGCGCCCGACGCTCGTCATTGCACACAACAAAACGTTGGCGGCACAGCTGTATAGCGAATTTTTGCAGTTTTTTCCAAACAATGCAGTGCAATATTTCGTCAGCTACTTTGATTACTACCAACCCGAAGCGTACGTTCCGTCTAAAGATTTGTTTATCGAAAAAGATTCATCCACCAATGAAGAAATAGACAAGCTGCGCCACGCCGCGACGAGCTCCGTCCTCGAACGCCGCGACGTCATCGTCGTCGCAAGCGTATCGTGCATTTATGGGCTCGGGTCACCGACGGAATACGCCGAACAAGTGCTCAGTGTCCGTGTCGGAGCGCGTGCCGAGCGAGGGCGCATTGTCGCCAAACTCGTCGATATTCGCTACGAACGCAACGACATCCAGCTGTCGCGTGGGACGTTTCGGGTGCGCGGAGACGTTATTGAGGTATTTCCCGCATCGACCCACGAACATGCCGTGCGCATCGAACTGTTTGGCGATGAAGTCGAATGCATTCGAGAAATCGACGTCTTAACTGGAGAAATCAAAGCGCACCGCGACCACGTCGCCATTTTCCCCGCGTCCCACTACGTGACACAGCAGCATACGCTGCAAACCGCCCTTGCGCGCATCGAAGCCGAGCTCGAAGACCAACTCGAACGGTTTCGCGCACAAGGAAAATTGCTTGAAGCACAACGGTTGGAACAAAGGACGCGCTATGATTTGGAAATGATGCGTGAAGTCGGGTTTTGCTCGGGCATCGAAAACTACTCTGGACCGTTGAGCGGTAGGAAAACTGGGGAAACCCCGTATACGTTGCTCGACTATTTTCCAAAAGATTTGTTGATCGTGATCGACGAATCGCATGTTACATTACCACAAATTCGCGGGATGTACAACGGAGATCGCGCACGAAAAATGATTCTTGTCGATCATGGATTTCGACTTCCGTCTGCGCTGGACAACCGCCCCATGACGTTTGATGAATTTTTGGGGAAAGCATACCAAATGATTTGTGTATCTGCGACACCGGGTCCGTACGAGCTGGAGCACGGACCTGCGCCCATCGAGCAAATCATTCGCCCGACTGGATTGCTCGATCCGACAATCGATGTGCGTCCTTCCCACGGACAAATGGACGACGTGCTCCACGAAATTCACATCCGCACCGAACGCAACGAGCGTGTACTTCTCACGACGCTCACCAAAAAAATGGCCGAGGATTTGACGACGTTTTTAAAAGAAGCTGGGGTGCGCGTCCGCTATCTCCACTCAGACATCAAAACACTCGAGCGCATTGCAATTTTGCGCGATTTGCGCTTGGGTGTGTTTGATGTGCTCGTTGGAATCAACTTGCTGCGCGAAGGCATCGACTTGCCTGAAGTGTCGCTTGTGGCAGTACTCGACGCGGACAAGGAAGGTTTTTTGCGTTCCGAACGTGCGCTCATCCAGACGATCGGCCGTGCAGCGCGCAACGCATCCGGACACGTCATCTTGTACGCCGATGAAATGACACCTTCCATGCGCAGTGCCATCGGTGAAACAGAACGGAGACGCGCAGTGCAAATGGCGTACAACGCACAACACGGAATCGTGCCCCAAACGGTGCGCAAAAGCGTCTACGCTGTCGTCGAGGCGACCAAAGCGGTACCCGATGCGCGCGACGACCACAATGCACCACCGAGCACACCACAAGCGCGCGCTGCTTGGCGCAAACGCATTCAAGCAGAAATGCACGCAGCATCGAAAGCGCTCGATTTTGAACGCGCGGCGATGCTGCGGGATCTACTCATCGAAGAACAGGCATCGACGAAGAAATGAGGGTGGCTATGGCACAACAACACATTGTTGTACGCGGTGCGCGGACACACAATTTACAAAACATCGATGTGCATATCCCGCGCGATGCGTTTGTCGTGATGACGGGATTGAGCGGTTCAGGGAAGTCATCGCTCGCTTTTGATACGATTTTCGCCGAAGGACAGCGGCGCTACGTCGAATCGCTCTCGTCGTACGCAAGGCAGTTTCTTGGACAAATGGACAAGCCCGATGTCGATGCGATCGAAGGTTTGTCGCCCGCCGTGGCGATCGATCAAAAGACGACGAGCCGCAATCCGCGCTCGACCGTCGGCACAGTGACCGAAATATACGATTATTTGCGCTTGCTGTATGCACGCATCGGTGTACCCCACTGCCCGACACACGACATCGCAATCCAAATGCAGACGATTGAGCAAATGGTCGATCGCATTTTGGCCTATGGCGAAGACGAAAAGCTCATCATCTTAAGTCCGGTCGTCGCATCCAAAAAAGGAGAACATACGAAAACGCTGGAGTCGATAAAAAAACAAGGGTTTGTCCGCGTGCGCATCAACGGGGACATCGTCGATGTCCATCAGGACATCCAGCTCCCCAAACATCGGCAACATACGATCGACATCGACATCGATCGGCTGATCGTCCGCGCGCACGATGCCGCGCGTCTTGCAGAATCACTCGAAACAGCAGTGCGGCAAGGGGACGGTACCGTCATCGTGCACCGCATGTCTTCAAATGAAGATGTCGTCATGTCCGCCAAGTCGGCCTGTCCCAAATGCGGATTGGGCATTGGTGTGCTCGAACCCCGCATGTTTTCGTTTAATTCTCCGCTCGGTGCGTGTCCGACGTGCGGTGGGCTCGGCGTTCGCCAACAAGTCGATCTGCGGCGCGTATGCCCCGACGACTCCCTGACGCTTAATGAGGGAGCGCTGCTCCCGTGGACTGCTGCAGAGGAACAAAAGTACTTCCCGATGTACCTAAAAGCAGCGTGCGCGTTTTTGCGCATCGATATGAACACCCCCGTCCGTGACATCCACAAAGAGAAGTGGAAAGAGCTGCTGTACGGGGATGTAGAGACGATGCACACGCTCCAGTTTTCGTACGTATCGTCTTTTGGGGAACAACGCAAAGCCAAAACACCGTTTGTTGGGCTGATCCCACAGCTTGAGGCACGGTATGCATCGGCCCAAGCGCGGGAATACGTCTCCGAGTATATGACCGAGCAGCCGTGCGAAGCGTGCGCGGGAAAACGATTGAGTCCGCTCGTCCTCGCGGTGCGCATACAAGGTGCCTCGATTTACGATGTGACCCAACTGTCCATCAAAGAGGCCGTCGCATTTATGGATGCGCTTGATTTGCCTCCAGCCCAACGTGCCATCGCGGCACCGATCGTCAGCGAAATTCGCGCACGGCTCTCTTTTTTGTGCAATGTCGGGCTTGATTATTTGACGCTCGGGCGGTCCGCTGCGACACTCTCCGGGGGCGAATCCCAACGCATCCGTCTGGCGACACAAATCGGATCCCAGCTGTCCGGTGTCCTGTACGTTCTCGATGAACCGAGCATCGGCTTGCATCAGCGCGACAACGACCGCCTTATCGCGACGCTAAAACACATGCGCGACCTCGGCAATACGCTGCTCGTCGTCGAACACGACGAAGATACGATCCGCGCTTGCGACTTTGTCGTC
>JAGWXQ010000178.1 GCA_018969805.1 Paenibacillaceae bacterium
GTGCTCAAGCTTACTTTCCTTACAGCTGGAAGTAATCCCATTATTCGATTCTTTGTTAAAATAATTACTATCATTAGTTAAAAAGATGACAAAACCACCGCTAAATTTAAAATCTTCATTTTTTAATAATTGGTGTATCTTGCACACATCTTTCCAAAATAAGAATTTTCCATCAGATTGCGCATTGTGACGCATCCCACCAGCTGCTGTGGTTTGCCACAAACAACTGTGGCGTGTGCGGTGGCATCAGTGGCTGCTCCGCATGGATCGCCACTTCCGCAAACGAGCGACGGAGCAACCAGCGCGTGTAGAGCGCAAAACTGGACGAAAACAACCGACTTTTGTTGTTCATGCGCGGCGTTCCTCCAATGTATGGATGACCAAACGATGCCGCTGTATCCATCACCGCGAGACATCGTGGGCATCATTTGGCTGCTTGGCATGACTGCGGTACAGCACAAACACCCATACCGCTACACTGGCAATGCACGGACCGTACAGCTGTTGTTGCAATCCGAGCAACAAAAACAGCACGAACAAGGAGCCACTGAGCAACCGCAACACGATGTGCGGGCGGGCTATGATCGCAGTGCAACGCGGATGGACTGCATACGCAATGACCCAAGCGGTCACAAACCAACCAACAAAATTCGTCCACGGCACGCCGTACCAGGCGAATGCGCCGACGTCGTACCACTGCCAAAATCGGCGTGCCACCGCTACGGGATCAAGCAGCAGGTCAAAGCCGACGGCCAATAAGGCGACCGAAGACGCGAACGACCAGCGATGGGCATCGCGCACCCATGAGGAAGCCATCGCGATGATCGCAAGCCACGCAAACGGAATGGCGAGCGGGACACCGCCGATGAGTGGAACGAATGCACCGCTGTACGTGTACGACCCAAACCACCAGCCGGTGTGCACCCCAATCCACTCTGCGCCATACGAAACGCTTGCGGTAATGAGCGCGGTGATCGAGGCGTTTTTGATCGACGTCTGGGATGCGATTGCGATCCACGCCAGCGCCCCCGCAAGCAACAAGTACACACTGTTTGCCCACTGCCATCGTTCGGGAAGCGTGTTTGTGAGCAACAAAACACAGCCAACGAAAAACCAACATCCGTATACGATGCCCGCCCAGCGGACGACGCGGTCCATCATGCCAGCGTACGGACGATGCGCTGCTTTGTCTCTGTAGGGACGTAAACGCGCTCAGAAAATACATCGCCCCCGCGACGAATGCACTCGTGCAATAGTTCCGAATAAAACATCGCCGCCGTTTTTACAGCGCGCTGACTATGCGGTGGATAGTGCTCCAGGGCATCCCAACTTGCGGCATAATGGGCTTGTGCGATCGCCGATATATGCGCAAAGACGGCGTGCCACGCGGGGGCAGCGACACCGCATGCGATGTCCGACACTGCGTATCCGTGCGCGTCCATCACGTTCTGCGGAATGTACGTGCGTCCCCGCGCAGCATCTTCGCGGATGTCACGAATAATGTTTGTCCACTGCATCGCGATGCCCAGCCGTACCGTAGGGGTGTACATGTGTGCGGTATGGTCCGGTGCCAAAATCGGGAGCAACATAAGCCCTACTGTACCCGCGACGCGATAGCAGTACGTCTCAAGTGCCTCAATCGTCGCAAAGGGCACCCAGTCGATGTCCTGTCGCTGCCCGACGATCAGATCGTCAAACGGAACGCGCGAAAACGGATACGTCGCAAACGTGTCTGCTAAGGCGATCCACAGCGGTTGGGGATCAGGAGTGCCCGCGAGCATGCGCTCAAATGCATGTGCAAACGCATCGACACGGGCATGTACGTCGGCACGCGAAAAAGATTCAGGTACGATGTCTACAAGATCGTCCACTGTACGGCAAAACGCATATACCGCCCACACGGCGCGTGCACGACGTTCGTCGAGGATGCGAAACGCTTCGTAAAACGATGTTGCATGCTGCTTTGTCACCTGTTCGCAATAGTCGTATGCATAAGCAAGCATGATACACCTCCGCTTTTACCCAATACGTATACGATACCAGAACAATGCGGACGATTTCAAATATTCACGCATGCTTGGACTCATTTTGGGGATGCATCCAAAATAAGTAAGGATCGTACACGATACGCACCCGTATGTCAATACATCGATTTGTAGCACAAAACCGCCTTTTGTTTCCTCGGCGCGGACCGCCTTCTGGATCGGTGTGTTCGTACGAATCCCCTATTGGAAGATGGACATCCATAGAGCTACTTAAAGTATCGCACATGGTGTTTTTCACAGTAGGAAAAAATGTATTGGACTATGTATTGAAAACCATATGATACAGTAATGAAAAAATGAAAATGGAGCGTAAAAAAAGAAATAAAGAGAAGTAAAAAAAATAGTAACAAAACAAATAGAAACAAAACAAATAGAAAAAAACAAATAGAAAAAAACAAATAGAAAAAAACAAATAGAAAAAAACAAATAGAAAAAAACAAATAGAAAATGATAGAATAATACTTTGAAAACATATCCGCGGGTGATTTGGTCCAATCTTTGAGATGAATAAGATGTCTCACGACACGCATGAACACGAATAAAACGGATCGTCGAATCTGGTCTCGTACTGATCGATGATCTGATGTTTATGGCGCACGAGAATTCAACCTATTTTCAATTGATCAATCCGCTGTATGACAAAACGTCCTTCATTCTTGCGTCAAACACAGGTCATGAGTAATAGGGCGAGTTACTTGGTGATCATGGAATGACTCCTTGATCATTCACCGTGCGGAGATCATATCATGATGTGGCGGCCGTTTCCGATTGAGACACCGTAGCTCTGTTTTTAGAAAAGATGAGTAACAGAAAAAAATTCAAAAAGTGGTCAGTTGTAATTGGTGATCACAGTTGTTTTGAAACGCGGGGAAGCATCGCTTGCTGTCGCATTGAAGCGCAGCTTGCGCCGTGCACATGCGCGCGTGGGTGCTTATGGCAGGTGTCGTATGCAATCTACACGGCGATGCTCCTTGCCCAATGATGATTGCCTCCAGCAATCACGCCACATCCTCGTACAATGTGTACGTACAT
>JAGWXQ010000179.1 GCA_018969805.1 Paenibacillaceae bacterium
TCGTATCCCATATTCATGCGGCCACGATCGTCCCATGCAAACCGATCGGTTACATCGTCCCAACAAAAGTCGCGCACCAATTGATCGTACTTTCGTGCATGGTCTTCTTCGCGCACACGCGCAATCGTCTCTACAGCGAGCATGTTCGTTACTCCTTTATGAATAAAGTGCATCGATCCTGATAGCGTATATCATATCCGTTGTGTCTGCCTTGCGGCAAGTGCAAAAAAAGCTTGCAGAAGTGCCTGGACATGAGGTATAAAGAAAGGTACAACATCCGCGCGGGACAGACACAATCAGGACATCGTCACATGATGCCAAAAGGGGGACGGCGTACGTGTTTATTTCTTTGTCTTCGATGCGTGTGCACGTGCATTATTTTCGCTTCGATCAACAATACGAAGGCTGGGACGTATGGGTGTGGCCGATGCACCGTGAGGGCATGGCGGTACAATGGACCGGCAATGATGCATTCGGGCGTACAGCGGTGTGTGCGCTTCATGGGCTTGAGGGAATAACGAAAATCGGATTTGTCCTCCGCCGCAATACGGTGACGGAGCAGTGGGTCGAACGAGAGTATGGCGATCGGTTTATCGAGACAGTCGATGCGCACGGAGACGCACACGTATGGATTGTGCAAGGCGATCCGCACATGTATACGGATGCGCAGCTTGCGATGGCGCGTGCACGAGCGCGCATCGCACACGCCTCGCTCGTCTTGCCCCAGCGCATCATTGCGCATGTGACCCCGCCTTTTGATGTGCACGCCGTGCACGCCGTTGCTGTGCGCGATGCTGCTCGTGACGTTCCCGTGCACGCAGTGTTCGCGGAAAACGCGACGACGTTGCGCATCGAATTGGGTGAGAACATCGACATCACGCGCACGCATACGCTGCACATCGATGGGTACGCTTCTGGGCCGATCAGTGTGCAAGGGATGTTTGACCATCCGACTTTTTTGTCCACGATGACGTACGATGGCGATGATCTTGGTGCGGTGTACACACCGACGTCCACTTCGTTTCGCGTATGGGCACCGACGGCGATGCGCGTCGCTGTATTGCTGTATGCGCTTGACGGCACGCATACACGCATTCCAATGCTGCGCAGCATTGGGGGCACACACCACATCGTCATCGCAGGAGATCTCGACGGGCAACAATACCGCTACACCGTATGGCACGAAGAAGACGCCTCGATCGACGTTGTCGATCCGTACACGCGTGCCCTCGTGGCGAACGGCGAATGGGGTGTCGTCATCGCACCGGAGCGGTCGCATCCGCATGGCTGGGATGCCGATCGTGCGCCACGACTGGATGCCCCGACGGATGCAATCATCTATGAGCTGCACGTGCGCGATGCGACGATGCATCCGTACAGTGGATGCGTGCATCGCGGGACGTACGTCGGATTGACGGAGCAACAGACGACGACACCCTCCGGTACGCCGACGGCGTTGTCGTACATTGCACAGCTGGGCGTGACGCACATCCAGCTGTTGCCTGTGCACGATTTTGTGTCTGTAGATGAGACCAACGCAGCCGCGCACTACAATTGGGGCTACGATCCCGCATTTTATTTTGCCCCCGAAGGCTCGTACAGCACCGATGCATCGTGTCCGTATGCACGTATTCTGGAGCTCAAGACGCTGATTATGACCTTGCATGCGCACGGGTTGCGCGTTGTGATTGATGTCGTATACAACCATCTGTTTTCGTGCTTGCGCAGTGCACTGCACGGTCTCGTACCGGGGTATTATTTTCGCACGTGGGAAAACGGCACGTTTTCTGATGGAACTGGCTGTGGCAACGACACCGCTTCCGAACGCAAAATGATGCGCAAACTCATCATTGACAGCGTGACATATTGGGCGCAGACGTACCACATCGATGGCTTTCGGTTTGATCTGATGGGCAACCACGACATTGAAACGATGAACGAAGTGCGGGCGCGCATAGATGCGATCGATCCGAGCATCTTGATTTATGGCGAAGGATGGAATTTGCCTACAGCACTTGCAACGCATAAAAAAGCGATCATTGCCCATACCGAGGCGATGCCGCGCATCGGTCAGTTTAATGATCAGTTGCGCGACGCGCTTCGGGGCAACGTGTTTTCCACTCACGATCGTGGATTTGTCAACGGGCAAGGACGGCGTGCAGAAGACGTGTTGATCGGGCTTGTCGGCAGCGTGCGCTACTCCCCTCATCATTGTGGATGGGCGACAGAACCTTGGCAAACGATCAATTATGCAGAAGTCCACGACAACCATACGTTATGGGATCGGCTGTGCCTGACCAACTCGGATGAACCCGAGGCGTACAGAAAACGCATGCATCGTTTGGCGACGGCGATTGTGCTTACGGCGCAAGGCATTCCGCTCATTCATGCCGGACAAGAATTTTTTCGCACAAAGTATGGGGACCACAATTCGTACCGATCGGGCGACGCCATTAATGCGCTCGATTACGTTCGGGCAGCGCGCGAAGAAGACACCGTCGCATACGTGCGCGGGCTGATCGCTTTACGCAAACAGTTTTCCGCATTGCGCCTACCGACTGCACAGCACATTCGATCGTACATCCGCCGTGTTCCCAGTGCCCCAGGCACACTCCAAATTGCCATTGACGACGGCAAGCATGTGCTGATGCTCGTCTACAACGCCTTGCGTGACCCGCTTTTTGTTCCGTTGCCGGATGATGCGCCATGGTCTGTGCACGTCCACAACGATGTCAGCAGCGTACAGCCACTTGAAGGCGTATCCGACCCCCATACACTCGCGCCGCTGTGTATGGGCATGTGGGTGCGCCCCAGCACATGCAGTACCTATTCTCGGTAAATAGAAGGTGTACAATGTGAATACGTTTCGCAAATTTTGTGACGCAGGAATCGATGTTCAACGCCATCCGATGTTTTTGTTTTTGTTGATGTGGAGTAAGTACGTTATGTGTCTTTCTTGGATGCCCGGGGTCCTAACGTGGACGTCTGCGGTCACGATCGGTATTCCTACTGTGCTTGCATGTACGTTGCTCGTCCCGCTGCTCATGCACAAAGTCGCTTTTCGTG
>JAGWXQ010000180.1 GCA_018969805.1 Paenibacillaceae bacterium
TATTTTGTTCCTTAAAAAAAAGGGGGTATAGTGAAATGGGAAACAAGAAGGTGTGTGTAGGGATGGCATTTGCGTTGTCGTTTTTGGGAATTGTTGCATTCGCACCATCGTCGTTGATCGTGCACGCACATGCAGCGCAAGTGAAGACGAAATGGGTTGACATACCATCGAAAAATATTCAGAAAATGCCAGATTACGCACACATCGAGCTATTTGACTTTGCATTCGCTGCTACAGAAGTTACGTACGATCAATGGTATGAGCAACGTCTATGGGCACAAAGCAAGGGATACGTTTTTGCACAGCTCGGTGCAGAAGGGAGTAAGGGCACAGACGGTGCAATTCCAACGAAAGATGCCCAACAACCTGTTACAAATGTGTCTTTGCCCGATGTTCTTGTGTGGCTCAATGCATTGTCTGAGCGAGAAGGATGGGATCCAGTGTATCGCTTGGCAAATGGACAAGTGTTCAAAAACGCAAAACAATACAACACCGCAGTCATGATTGGTTCGTATGACGGGGCGCGTTTGCCAACAAAAGCAGAGTGGAATGGGGCGCTTGCGCGGACGAAAGAACAAAATCTCCTTGACGTGGCGTGGGTGAAGTCCAATGCTCAAGGGAAAACACAACCTGTCGGACAAAAAATGGCAAACAAATTTGGTTTGTATGACATGACAGGAAACGTCAACGAGTGGGTGACGTGGGATGCGCGGACGTTTGGTGTAGAAGTACTCGGACAAAGTTATGCCGATGCGGGTGATATGTATGCGAGCAATCGGTGTTCTTTTCGTACATGCACCGCAAATGAGGCAAACGATGAGACGGGATTTCGCATCGCACGCTCTTTATTGACAAACATGACAGATGCTCCATTGACGATCAAGCGACCATTTGCTGGAGAAACGGCGCAAAAAACCGTCGATTCGTCGATGTATTCTGGAACGATTGTGTGGTCTCCTGCTTTGTTCGGTGATGTGTTTGCGCCAAATACGGTGTACACTGCAGTGATTACGCTCCAGCCCAAAAAATCGGCATCCATCAACACCGTACGAGCAAACGCGTTTCGGATGTTCGAAGCAGGTCGGATCACCCATGCGGAAAAAAGTGGCGTTGTGACGATTGTGTTCCCGCGTACCGAACCAACACGCACACAGTTGATGCCTTTGCCACTAGATGCATTTCGCGTCATTCCGCTGACTAAGGAAAACACGCTGACACCGGTACGCCTTTCTCCTGTCGTGCTCGGGCACACCGAAGTGACGATCGGAGAGTGGGAGGAAGTCGTCCGCTGGGCGCAAACGAACGGATATACGTTTGTGCGTAAAGGACAAGAAGGCGCGGGCGATGCTGTTCGCCGGTATGAGCCCGTCACAGATGTCGCGCTGTATGATGTCCTCGTTTGGCTCAATGCGTATTCTCAAAAAGAAGGGTTTGATCCCGTATACCGCACCCGCGACGGAGCTGTGATCAAAGATGGGGCATCGATAAAATCGATCGATCGTACAGCCATACCGCGGTACAACGGCTTTCGTTTGCCGACATCGATCGAATATGAAGTTGCTGGTCGGTATTTAGGCACAGAGAAACCGTCATTTGTTGTCGCGCGTGATACACTCATCACGACCAAAGAAGGAAAAAAAGCACATTATTGGGCAACGCATAGGGGGTTTGAAAACAGCAGTTATGACAATTATGGACTGTATGTAAAAGAACGACACTTTGCGCGCATTCCCCTTTTCGCCACGATCCGCACCGTCGTGTACGATCGAAGCCAGCCAGGACGTACGATTCCTGTGACGTGGGACGTTCCCAATGCACTCGGTTTGTACGGACTGAATGCGTATCCAAATGCCCAAGAACGTGTGATGGATTTGGACAATGACAATGAGCTCATGTTGGATGAATTCAACAATACGACGTATGCGACGGTTGTCCCAAAGGATGCAAAAAATCAGGTGATCGGTTTTCGTATCGCGCAAACGCGGGTGCAAAACGTGCAGGAAGTTGCTATTTCTCTTCCAGCACCTACTGCACATGATCGCGCTGTGACAAACCTAGATTCTTCTTTTTATGCTGCAAAAATTCGTTGGGAACCCCAGCCAAAAGACGGTGTTTTTGCCCCAGATACTGCGTATACGGCGGTGATCTCCCTTACAGCCAAGAAACCATTCTCGCTCAATAATATCAACGCCAACACATTCCGAGTCTCAAGCGCAATGAACACACGGCATGCTGCCCGCAGTGGACAAATTCGTGCAGTATTTCCAGCGACTGCAAAAACAATCAAGGCACAACTTGTCCGTGTGCCGGCATCGCTCGTGCGGCAAGTGCCGGATGAATCACAAGATGAAAAGAGCGCATCCGTACAAAAACGGAACGACTTCTTTATTGGAAATACTGAGGTGACGTACGACAAATGGTACGAAGTGGCGCAATGGGCAAAAGCCAACGGTTTCTCTTTCGTCCCGTCCGATCAATCCGTACAAGGAGATGTTGAAGGACGTGAAGGTTCGAAAGGAAAAAACGGTGCGGTGCCGACTGTTCGGCGGCATGAGCCTGTAGTCGTGCCATGGATGCAGGCGATTATTTGGCTCAACGCCTACTCCAAAAAATCAGGATTACAACCCGTGTATTATAACAATAAGGATCAGCTTATTGACCGTCCGGAAAAAGTACAACCAAACTTGCCACAATCGATGCAAGTCGCTGTCCGCGCAGGCAACGGCTATCGTTTGCCTACGTTGAAAGAATGGCGCATCGCCGCGCGATGGATCGGGACAAAAGCGCCCGCTGACGGAGCGATTGCCAATAAAGCGTTAAAGACGAAAGAGGGCAATATGACATATTATTGGACTCCAAAAAATTATGCGAGTGGCGCGGTTGCATCGCTGGACGATGCGGTAGCGACACAACGTGTTGCTTGGTATGAACAAAATGGGGGAGGGAAAACAAAAGACGTTGGTCAGAAACAACCGAATGCACTAGGGTTGTACGATATGAGTGGCAATGTGGCGGAGTACGTTTT
>JAGWXQ010000181.1 GCA_018969805.1 Paenibacillaceae bacterium
TGCAGCGTGCAGTCGTTATGGCACAGCTGGACGATGAAGTGGATCACCTACACAGCCAAATTTTGCGCGAATTGTTTACGTACGTCATGGAAAACCCGCGCAATGTCAATCAAGCACTGCTGTTGTGTTTTGTGAGTCGGTATTTGGAACGTATGGCCGACCACGTAACAAACATTGGTGAAAACATCGTATACGTCGTCGAAGGACGGCGTCCCGATCTCAATGTATAGACGATGAATGTGGAGGGGACAGCGTGACGATGCAGCGGCCGTGGTTGTGTATTGATGGAAACAGTTTGTTGTATCGCGCATTTTTTGCTGTTCCGCCTTTAAACGGGCCTGACGGCACACCAACAAACGCGGTGTACGGATTTGTTCATGCGCTGCACGCGGTCGTCCAGGAAGTGGCGCATCCTGCGCGCGTATACGTGGCGTGGGATGCCCATGTGGCGACGTTTCGCCACGAGCAGTATGCGGATTATAAAGCGGGGCGTGCACCAACGCCGCCGGAGCTGAGCGTCCAGCGTCCATTGGTCGTGGATGTGCTGGATGCGATGGGTGTTGTGCAACACACCGTACCAGGATTTGAGGCAGACGACATTATTGGAACGATTGCGGCAGTTGCTTCGCAAATGGGGCAGCGCGTCTTCATTTTGACGGGCGATCGTGATTTGTTGCAGCTCGTAAACGAGCACGTTACTGTTTGTATGCCCCGTAAGGGGGGAGGATTGACCCATTTTACGCCGACAGAAGTGCACGCCACGTATGGAGTTTTTCCAGAACGGTTCGTTGATCTAAAAGCGTTGATGGGCGACAAAAGTGACAATATCCCGGGATGTCCTGGGATCGGTCAAATAACGGGTGCAAAGCTGCTGCAGCAATATGCATCGATTGAGCAGCTGCTTTCCCGTGCGGATGAAATAGCGGGCAAAGTTGGGACAATGGTGCGAACGCACCGCGATGCGATCGTGTTGAGCAAATCATTGGCCACAATATGCACGTCTGTACCACTGACGCTCTCCGATGTCCCCGAGCCGACGTTTGACAGCGAATGGGTGCAGCATCAGTATCGCAAGCTTGGGTTTCGGTCGTTTGTCGATCCGGTGCCTGCGTCCCCCAAAAAAGTACACGCATCGCCACGTGCCACACATATCGAAGACGTCTTGGACACCAAAGAACGAACAAAAGAACCGCCAAAAGAGCCGATCCATGAACGAACAAAACAACCAAAACAGGATCACTCGCCGTTGATCGATGATGAACCGATCCACGTACGCTGGATCACGACAGAGACGGTCGAATCGTGGGCGCATGATGCACGGCAGTGGCAGACAATGCATGTCGAAACGCTTGGCGACAATCCCCATTATGCACAGTGCATTGCGCTCGTCGTAGTGGAACAACACACGGTGTCGATCGTACCGCGTGATGTCCTACACAGCCCTCAGGCAAACCAGGTCCGCGTTTGGCTTGCGGATGCGCAGACACCAAAAACGTTCGTGGATGCGTTGACTGCGGGCATTGTGCTGCATTGGCAAGGCGTTGCGCTGCGTGGGGTCGTCTTTGATGTATTGCTGGCGGCGTATCTTGCTGCACCGACTTCGGGCGCACAAACGGTGCACGATTGGATCGCGCATTTTGGGGGCGCGGCATTGCCAGCGGACGAGAAGGTGTACGGACCGCGCGTGGTGTCCGACGAGGCGTTCCGTGCGCAGCATATGGCTAAAAAAGTGATGGCGATGCATCGACTGCGCGATGTCGCGCAGCGTGGTTTGGATGCCCACGGAGTGCGGGCGCTGTTTGAGACGTTGGAGATGCCCCTCGTTGATGTTCTCGTGCGCATGGCGTGCCGTGGCATGTTGATCGATGAGCACGCGCTTGACCAGTACGGACGTTCGTTGGATGCAAAGATGACGGATGTGCGGGCGCACATTATCGCTCTTGCGGGCGTGTCGTTTAATCTCAATTCCCCGAAACAGCTTGCGGAAGTGTTGTTTGATCGGCTGCAGCTGTCGGCTGGAAAAAAATCAGACAGCAAGCGATCGACAAACATTGACGTTCTTGAAAAACTGCGCAAATCGCATCCGATTGTCGAGCATATGATCACGTACCGACAATTGTCGAAGCTCCATTCTGCATACATTGAAGGTTTGCGCAAAGAAATTCATCCGCAAACAAAAAACATTCATACTGTTTTTCGTCAGACGGTCGCTGCGACGGGACGGCTCAGCAGCCAACACCCAAACTTACAGACGATTCCGATACGTACAGAAGAAGGGCGCCACATTCGACGCATGTTTGTTCCGTCGCAGCCCGGGTGGGTGTTGTTGTCTGCGGACTATTCCCAAATTGAGTTGCGCGTGCTTGCCCATTTGTCACAAGATGAAACGATGATTGCGGCATTTCATCGCAATGCGGACATCCACACTCAGACGGCGATGCGTGTGTTTGGGGTGCCGGAGCACGCAGTCGATGATGCGATGCGCCGGAAGGCGAAAGCGGTAAATTTTGGCATCGTCTATGGGATGAGCGATTATGGGTTGTCCCAAAACGTCCACATTTCCATTGCAGAGGCGACAAAATTTATTGAGGCGTACTTCGATGTGTACAAAGGCGTAAAAGAGTATATGGAACATATTGTCGAGAAGGCGCGTCGTGATGGGTTTGTAACGACGTTGATGCATCGTACGCGGGCGATTCCAAACGTCCATGCGTCCAACTTCAACGTTCGTTCGTTTGCGGAGCGGACGGCGATGAATACGCCGATTCAGGGCAGTGCCGCGGACATCATTAAGTGTGCGATGCTGCGTGTCGATGACAAACTCGCGCAGATGCAGGCGCGTATGTTGCTCCAAGTGCACGATGAGCTCGTTTTTGAAGCACCTGAAGCAGAAGCAACGACACTCGTGCACGTCGTACGCGAGGCGATGGAGCAAGCCGTAAAATTGACCGTACCGCTGCACGTGTCGATTGCAGTCGGACCAAATTGGGATGAAATGCATGA
>JAGWXQ010000182.1 GCA_018969805.1 Paenibacillaceae bacterium
AACGCACCACCATCCCTCGTTCCAAAAAAAGCGCTTCGTTGCCCTCCTTGTACTTCGCCCGCACGTTGCGTGGTGTCACGTGGCTTTTTAGGTGTGTACGTATCGCATAAGAATCTGCGTCACTTAAGAGAGCAAATGCAGCATTCCCTTTTGGGAGCGTGAACAATTTGTTTTTTTTCGATGGACCTGCTGGCTTAGGTGCGGGCTTGACCGTTGCCTTGGAATCACGCGCAAGCGTACGAACAGCGCTATGATGCACTCCGAAACAAAGAAGACAAACACCACACAAAAGAGCAATGCGGCGAACCAACCTGATCACCTCCCCAAGCGTACCCGCGCGAAAAGAGACTACGCACACCCATTCGTCTTCATAGATGGCGCGCGCGAATCTTTTTGCCAGACCATCGATCCCCACAAAATCCCTTGATCACATTCCGCATCGTATAAAGCAAACGCGCTTTTGCTTGCTTGCAAAACGCGTCTCTACTCGCGGAATCAATGGATGGAAGTACGGATGCGCATCCTGTTGGACAACATCCACAAACGCCACGCACGCTTTCTGAACAGCGCTCGTTCTTATTTGCTGCCATGGTTGCGTTCATTACCGCTTCCATGATACTATTATAACAAAACAAAATTCATTTGACAAGTACTTATGTGCGTATGTAAATTTTTTTGAAAAAAAATCCCGTGTCTGCTTCCGCAGCATCGGGATGTACTCGGTCATTATTTGAACTTCGTTGTTGATTGTCATCCATATTTCCATGCATTGGTCCGTTTCACAAAAACGCCCTTTGCTTCGTCGGCGCATGTGGTTCTCTGGAACGATGTTTTCAATAGGAGATGCGTATGATCGTACGTGTTCTTATACGAAAACACGGCGATTTGGCGTTGTTTTTTGGTAGCACGCACCGTGTATGGATGCTGATCGATCGATGGCATCCATACCGAATGCCGTTCGGAAACATCCGTCACTGCAACCCCCAACGACGCAACTGCTCTTGCACATACGCGCGCTCTGCCTCCAAACCCGGTTTTCCGAGCAAGGCGAGCATATTGCGCTTGTACGCCTCCACACCCGGCTGATCAAACGGATTGACTCCAACAACGTATCCGCTTATCGCACATGCGATATGGAAAAACGTCACCAATTGCCCGATCGCATACGGCGTGCGCTCTTGCACATGCACGATCGTCGTCGGCACCCCCCCATCCGCATGCGCAATGACCGTGCCATACAGCGCTTGCGCATTGATCTCGTCGAGCGTCATTCCGACACACCCATCGAGTCCATCATGAACGTCCACATCCGCCGGGACGACGAGCGCATTCGGATGTGGCGCAAAGGCAACGACTGTTTGCAGCATCAGCCTCGGTCCGTCCTGCACATATTGTCCCATCGAATGCAAATCCGTCGTATACTGTACCGTCGCTGGAAACAACCCCTTGCCATCTTTGCCTTCACTTTCACCAAAAAGCTGTTTCCACCATTCACCAAACGCCCACATTGACGGTTCGGTCGTCGCAAGCAATTCGATCGTCTTCCCTTTGCGGTGCACGATGTTGCGTACCGCCGCATATTGCGCGCTCGGATCGTCCATTCCTGACGACAACCGATACGCCTCCATCGCATCGGACGCACCGTCTTGCATCGCTTCGATGTCGATACCCGCGATCGCAAGCGGTACGAGCCCGACCGAAGTCAATACCGAATACCGCCCTCCGACATCTGCTGGCACAACAAACGTGTCGTATCCCGCTTCCGCTGCATGGGAACGCAACGCACCCGTATGCGCATCGGTCGTGACGACGATGCGCGTACGCGCCCCTTCTTTCCCGTACCGTTGCTCCAACCGCTGCTTGAGTATGCGAAACGCGATCGCGGGCTCTGTCGTCGTACCCGACTTCGAAATGACGACAATGCCAAACGAACGATGTTCTAATACGTCCAACAACTGCGTCAGCGCAACAGACGATATGTGGTATCCTGCAAAAAAAACGTCTGGCCCACTTGCTCTATGGACGCTTGCAAATCGCGCTCCATCTGCACGACCCACCGATTGGTACGCGTGACCAAGCACGTCGAGCGTCGCCCGTATGCCCGCATACGAGCCCCCAATCCCGATGACGACGACTGTATCGCAAAGAGAACGCATCCGCGCAACGACGTCCATCATACGCGTACGCTCTTCTTGTGCCTGGCGTCGTGCAAAAAGCCAACCTGTATACTGTGCGCCAAGACCACTGCGTGACTTAAGGGCATCGCTTGCCGCCGAAACGGCCGCTTCGATCGCCTGCCATTCATGAGGTGCGACAAACGATTGTATGGGGGAATGATCGTAGCGCAATACCATCGTCGGTTTCTCCTCCTATTGTTTGTGCTGACACAACGCACGCACGCGCGCGGCGATGTGCGCGGCCGTAAAGCCATACTGCTCCATGACGACACTGCCCGGCGCAGATGCGCCGTACGTCGATATGCCATACACTTCGCCTTCATCCCCGGCAAACACATGCCATCCAAAAGGACTTCCCATTTCTACGACGAGCCGTCTCTTCACCCCAACGGGCAATACATCATTGCGATACTGATCGGGCTGCTGGACAAACAACTCCACACTCGGCATCGATACGACCCGCACCGATACGTCTTCTGCACGCAACTGTTTTTGGGCTTCAAGTGCCAAATGCACTTCCGATCCTGTAGCAATAATGAGGGCATCGATGTCCGATCGATGTTCTCGTCCGATCACATATGCGCCCCGCGGCAACCCGTCCATCGCTCCGATCGACCCTTGCAAAGGGGGCAATGCTTGGCGCGACAAAACGAGTGCCACAGGCGACGACATCTGCGACAACGCATACTTCCACGCACACGCCGTCTC
>JAGWXQ010000004.1 GCA_018969805.1 Paenibacillaceae bacterium
CTCCCGCTCCTCCCGATGAAACACATGGACGACGACATCCCCAAAATCGAGCAGCACCCATCGTGCCGTCGTCGTCCCCTCAACGCCTTTGATCCTCAGTCCTTGCTCGGTCGCCGCTTTGCGCACTTCTTGCGCAATCGATTGTACGTGCGGTTCGGAATTTCCATGGCAAATGACGAAACAATCTACGTGCGGTGTCAGCACATGCACGTCGAGTGCGACGATGTCCAGTGCTTTTTTGTCCGATGCTGCTTGTACGATACGCTGTATAATCGGGATGTCCATGCACATTCACTCCTTTATCCTGGGTACACAATGCGCAACATATCGTTGCGTGAGCGCACCGTCTGTTCGTATATGTGTTTGTGTTCGGCAAGCAACGACCGTATCGTATGCGAAAGCCCAAGCAACAACGCACGGTCTAGAGAATGCAGTGCTTCACTGCGTATCTGATCGACCCCTTCAAAGTGTCGTCCAGGCTCGATGTAGTCCGCGACGCAAACGACTTTTTCTAATAACCCCATCCCCACACGACCTGATGTGTGGTACTTCACTGCATTGACGATGTCTTCATCCACACTCGGTACGTCGCAATGCACAGCAAGTGCCCCTGCATGGGCATGCCACAGCGACGGCGGCGCATCCAATATCGGGTCGTGCGCATCGTGCGCTGCGATACGTGCGCGCATTTGTTCAAGCGACCAGCATTTTGCGACATCGTGCACGTAGGCTGCGATGGTCGCCTTGCGCACGTCTGCACCGTGCCGATGTGCCAAAACGTGTGCTGCCACAACGACGCCTTGCGTATGTCGCCACCTCTTGTCCGTCATCTGCGCTTTGGCGTACGCTGCAATACCGATCAGCTGCTCATCGCCACGATGCCATATTTCTGGATCTTGTATCGGGGGAAACATCGGCTACTCCTCTCATCGCGCACCGTACAAAGTTGACGTACGTACGTAGCAATCCACCTCATCCGCGACCATATCCCGCACCGTCAGATGCGCCGCATACCGCGCCCGCACGTCTGACGAACTTACGTCAATCTGTGGCATCGATACAACGTGCGCGTGCAAATGATGGGCGGCACGATGGGCGATGGCACGATCGACGACGACAAACGTACACAGGCGCAGGAGCTCCTCAATGCGATGCCACGTATCGAGCCGTACGTATTGATCCGCACCGACGATCCAAAACCACGCCACACCAGGGTATTGCACCTTCCATCGCAAAAGCGATTCGATCGCATATGAGGGGGTATTCCGCACACATTCGTCCGCACACGCCATCCAATACGGCGTATGCTTGATGGCCAAACACACCATATGCAGCCTTTGTGTCGGAGCAGCGACAGGCTGCTTACCGATCGGCACTCCTGCGGGTACAAACCATATCCGATCCAATGCAAGCTCCTCCATCGCGCGCTCCGCTGCGCGGACGTGCCCGATATGGATCGGATCAAACGTCCCCCCCATAATGCCGATGCGCATCGCCTTCACGCCTGCACCGCTTCACGCATCACCGCAATCGGTGCTGCATAAGGCATACCGTGTGCGCGCAACCACATTTCGAGTGCTTCTGCCCCTTGATGCACGAGCATCCCGACACCCCCGTGCACGAGCCCCCCGCGCGATTGGGCGTGTGCAAGCCATTGTGTAGGACGATAAACGATGTCACTAATGATCGACCCTGCGCGCAATCGATCAAGCGCACACGGCTCTTCATGGGGCTCCATCCCGATCGACGTCGTGTTGATGATCAGTCCGTACGACGGCAACACGTGCGCCACTTCGTCCCACGATACGACTGTGGCACAATCCAACGCCCGCGCCAGCCCCTCGGCACGGGTGCGCGTACGGTTCGCAATCGCGATCGATTTTGGGCGCAGTCGGTCTTTGACCGCGTACGATATGCCCCGTGCTGCACCGCCCGCACCGAGAATAAGGACGTCGCGTCCAAAAGCGTGCGGACCAATTTCTTCAAGCAACGAACGGACGTAACCGATGCCGTCCGTATTGTATCCGATCGTGCGCCCATCGCGCACGACGACGGTATTGACCGCACCCGCTTGCTGCGCAGAATGATCAAGCGCATCGACAAACGCACACACCGCGACTTTGTGCGGTATTGTGACATTGTACCCAGCAAAGCCCAGCGCATGCAAACCGCGTACCGCGTGTTCGAGTGCGTGCGGAGCGACTGCGTACGCCTCATACTGTGCGCGCACGCCGAGTGCCGCACATGCACGCATCATCATCGCAGGGGAACGGGAATGCCCGATCGGATCGCCGATCACCGCAAAATGCAACGTCATGTGCTCTTCCCTCCGATCCACGGTGGACGGTCAACGACGAGTATGCCCGGTGGTGTCCACACGTCGAGTGCCACCGCCTGATCGTCCGCGTGCACACACAGCCAGCCCAACCCGCCGATGGCGATGTCGATGACAGCGCGCGCCGGCATCGTGACCCGACGACGCACAGGCTTCCACGACACGTCTTCCCCACCATGCGCTTCATCGACCAACGGTGCCACATGCGTACTCCGTTGCTTTTGTCTGCGCACAGACACCGTATATGCGACATAGCACGTGATCGACGGTACCGGCGATACCGCCTCACAACACACATAATCCCCAATGTGCAGTGCTTGTCCGCTGCGCAACGGCAGCGTCACCGGACGCATCTCCCCGCGCATGCGCAGTACGTGTGCATGCGGCACACGCTCAATAAGCCTCCGTCCGTACACGATGCCCGGCGTATCGACGTATGTGCGCGCATCGGGCAATGCGACGTGTACCGCTTGCAGCGTCGTCTTGGGCATCGCCGACACCGTCAGTCGGTGATCGGTGACACCCGCAGTCAGCGCATTGACGAGCGTAGACTTTCCGACGTTTGTCGCGCCGACAAAAAAGACGCGCGCATGACGGGCAAGTGCTTGGGCGAGCGACGCGGTCCCGATGCGCTGCACTGCACTGACGACGTGCACGTCTGAGACGCGCCACGATTGCGCCCGTGCAAACTGCCACACCCGATCACGCATCCGCGTAAGCGACGTCCCGCGCGGGAGCACGTCCATTTTGTTGGCAACGAGCACAATCGGCCGCTCCCCGACAAAACGGGGCAATGCGTCGATCCACGTCGCTTCACAATCAGCGATATCGACGACGTGAACGACGAGCCCAGACTGCTGTCCGACGTCGTGCAGCATCGTAGAAAACGCTTCACTTGAGGCAACGACGGTGCTCGGTTTATGATAATGAAGAAGACGAAAACAACGCTGGCAAGTGATGGGTGCCCCATCGTGCGAACGTGCAAATACCGACGGCGGTACGTATCCTTCCCGCGTCGGATGTTCGTCGTGCAGCACCGCGCCACATCCTTGACACGTGCGTGCGTATTCCATAGGAAGTCCCTCGCTGTCTCTAGAAGATTACGGTGTGAGACGCAAGCATGCTTTTGCACAGCGCTCCAAACGGCGATTGACGTTTCTCGTCCACCACGCTTCCTCGTTTTTGGCGATCGGATCGACGAGCACAGCGTACATACCGCATCTTTTTGCGCCAAGCACATCGGTCAGCAGCTGGTCCCCGATGACCGCGATCGCGTGCGCATCCATGCACAGCTGTGCCCGTGCCCGATCAAACGCCGTTTTGCTCGGCTTACGCGCATGCGCGACAAACGGCACGTGCAGCGGTGCAGCAAAGCGCGCGACGCGCGCATGGTCGTTGTTGGAAACGATGCACATGTGCATCCCCATATCACGAATCGTGCGCATCCACGTAAAGACGTGCTCTGGCGCATCCGCTGTATGTGCACTGACGAGGGTATTGTCCAAGTCGACGATCAACCCGCGTACCCCACAATCAGCGAGCGCATGCACATCGATGGCAGCAATGTCGGATACGTGCACATCTGGACGCAACCATCTTCTCATTGTACCACCTCCGAACACCGTTTTGCTGATTAAGAGACAAGTATAGCATAGTTCCTTGCCTATTGAAAACATCGTTCCGGACGGCTGTATGCGCCGGGGAAGCAAAGTGCGGTTTTATGCAACGGATCGATCGTTTGGAATACAGATGCGTGTCCCAACCCGCGCGCACGCTCCAGTTACCCTTGGCGCTTTCGATGCAGCGCGCGGTACAGCTTGAGCAATGCCCTTTTCTCGATGCGCGAGACGTACGAGCGGCTAATGCCGAGCTGCAACGCCAAATCCCGCTGTGTTTGTTCGCGCACAAAAGGCGGTAAGGCAAACCGTCCGCGAATGACCGTTTGTTCGCGGGCATCGAGTGCTGCCAAATGTGCGTGCACGCGCGCATGCTCCTCGTGTGCGTGCACTTCATCTGCGATCGCTTCTGCTGGCGTACTGACGATGTCCATGAGCGTCACTTCGTTTCCTTCGCCATCCGTTCCGAGCGGTTCGTGCAGCGACACATCGTTTTTGCTTTTTTTCCCAGACCGCAAATGCATCAATACTTCATTTTCGATACACCGTGCAGCAAACGTAGCAAGCTTTGTCCCTTTATCCGCCGTGTACGAGTCAATCGCTTTAATCAGTCCGATCGTACCGATGGAGATCAAGTCTTCGATCGCCGTCTTCTGTCCAGAAAATCGCTTCACGACATGCGCGACGAGGCGCACGTTGTGCGAAATAAGGCGTCTCCGCGCATCGGCATCCCCTTGTTGCGTCAGGCGCACACATTCGCGTTCTTCGGCCGCGGAGAGTGGGGGGGGAAACGCACTGCTTTTGACCATCGCCACGAACCACGCCGCTTGCTGCACGATCATTGCCAACCACGCGATCAACCCCAACATACAACCCCCTCCTCATCGATCGTGTATCGTATGCACCGACAGGCGCATCGAACACCCAGACGTTTAGGGGAACGCAAAAATTTGTTGACGAATGTCAAAACAATCGCCTATAATATGATGGTGAAACATATTTACATTGAGAACAATCATCCGCACCAACCGCATAAGGAGGTGTTTACATGGCGACGTACGTTCCTTTTGGCACGTTTTTGGTCCAGCAAGGAGCCATTACGGAAGACGCGCTCAAACAATTGCTTGAAGAACAAAAAAAAATACGCCTCCGTCTTGGCGAACTCATTTTAAGCAAACAGCTCGTAGCGGAAGTCAAACTGACTGAGTTGCTCGCGCAATATTTTGGAATCCCGCATGTCAAACTGAACAATGAAAAAATTTCTCCGGCCGTCGCATCCACGCTCCCCAACCGCATGCTCACACAATACATGATCGTACCGTATGCGATCGAAGACAAAACGCTGCGCATTGCGATGTCGGATCCGACGAATTATCATGCGATCGACGAAGCCCGTATTATATCCGGAATGCATGTTGTCCCTGCGATCGCATCAAAATCCGATATCCAAAGAACACTCGGACGCTACTTTTCTGGACTACAAGAAAACGTCGATCTGATCATGCAAGAAATGAAACCAGAAGAACTCACGACACAATCGATCGGTGAAGAAACGTCTCCAATGGCAAAAACGGTCAATCAGCTCATATTGCAAGCAGTACAATTAAAAGCAAGCGACATCCACCTTGAACCGCGCCAAGAAAGCATGTACGTCCGATACCGCGTCGATGGAATCATGCGTACCGAACAACAATTGCCGTTTACTATGCACGCCATGGTCGTCGCGCGCATCAAAATTATGGCAAGCATGAACGTATCCGAACGCCGTTTGCCACAAGACGGGCGCATTAAGATGGTCCTTGGGGGCCACAACATTGAATTGCGCATTTCTACGTTTCCGACAAGCTTTGGCGAAAAAATCGTCATGCGTATCCTCGGGGCGAGTGAAGTGCGCTCCGGCATCGATGACCTTGCACTCAGCGCACACAATCTTGCCCGCGTCCAGCGCGCCATCAACCAGCCACACGGCTTAGTCGTCGTATCCGGGCCGACGGGAAGTGGAAAATCGACGACGCTATACGCAGCTTTGTCTTCCTTAAACAAAGACATGATGAACATCGTCACGATCGAAGACCCCATCGAACAACAAATCGAAGGAGTGTCCCAATCGCAAGTGAACGCCCCGATCGGATACACGTTTGCTTCCGGATTGCGCACCATTTTGCGTCAAGATCCCGATGTCATCATGCTTGGGGAAATACGCGACATCGAGACAGCAGAAATCGCCATTCGCGCTGCGATGACCGGCCACCTCGTCCTAACAACGCTGCACACCAACAGTGCAGTCAATTCCATTTCTCGGCTTGTCGATATGGGGGTCGCACCTTTTCTCGTCGCCTCATCGATCGAATGCATCATCTCCCAGCGGCTCGTTCGACGCGTATGCCCCCAGTGCAGCGCGCCCCATGAAGCGACGAGTGTCGAAAAATCGCTTCTGACTGAACACGGACTTCCGATCACAGGGTTGCGCAAAGGCGTCGGATGTTATGAATGTGGCATGACTGGCTACAAAGGACGCATCGGGATACACGAAGTCATTACCGTCAACGAACAATTGCGTTCCCTGATCATCCAACGCGCCACAGAAGAACAATGCCTCGCCGCTGCCAAACACCACGGCTTGCACCTCATGCGGTACGACGGGCTCATCAAAGTCGGACAAGGACGTACGACCGTCGATGAAGTGCTCCGTGTAACGTAAGTACCGTGCACGATGGGTGCCCTTACAATCTTTTCATGATCGCTTCTTTTCGTTTGTCAAAAGCATCAAGCGCACGAACAAACGATTTCCAATCATTTTTTTCAAATGCAATTTGTGCATTTGCCAATTGTGTTCGCAAACCAGCTACACTACGCGTATATGCTTTCACTTTTACAGACGTTTCATTGTACTTTGAAATCCAAACATTGTTTGAATGAGGTGACGCAGTCGATTGTTGCGTCATCTTTGTTGCATATTCCAAAAGTGCTGTATACAATGTATTCAGTTTTTCAAACACTCTTGTTTCTACTTCTACATATTGAACTTCCCGCGCATCCAGTTGATCGAAATAGTGCCACGCATCTGCGGTTCTTTCATCGTTCATCCCTTCATTTTTCTCATCAAAAATCAAAACACTGCTCAGCGCAACCAAGTTCTTCATGTCGTCTTCGCGGTTGTTTTCTTGATCAACCAATATGCTGTTGTTTACGCGTGTACCAATGGGCAATAAACGCCAATATTTTTCCATTTCCTCATAAACCATCGCGCGCGCCATGGCATATCCTTTTCATTTCAACAATTGTGCGCGCAATTCCCTTTTTTCTTTGTCATATGCAGCTGCATCGGACTTATTGGCGATCTGCGCTCTTTTTTGTTCGATCTTGCGCAACAAGGCGTCTACCCGATCGTGTACACGGCGGGCAAACGAGGTTGCTTCCGCATATTTTTTCGTCATCGCCGTTTGTTTCTCTTTCGTATATCGATCGCCCCCACCTGAAGAATTGCTCGGTTGGTTTCTGTTTGCAGAAACACGACGTGGCGATTTTCCAGATGCTGGAGATCGTTTCAGGGAAAACGGGTCTCGCGCAGTTCCAATAAAAGACGTGAGCGGACAAAACACCGGTGCTTGTGCGCAAGCAAACGACAAGACTACTGCATACGTCTCTTGATTGCGTGTAAGCATTTCCTGTATTTCTTTCAACGCGCGTTTTAAATCCTCATTGTGTGTTTTCACTCCGGTCAATGCTTCTTGAATGCATTGCACGACGTTGCGTTGGACGCAGCTTTGTATGCGCGAAAGGGCGAGCATGTATTGATGCACCCACACATTGTACGCGTCGATCAGTGCGCTAAGGCGCGGAGCATCTGGACTGATCACCAACCACAAAAGCGCAGAGATCGGGGGTGGTGGATTGTCCGAACGTTCCAAATGCCCATAAATCAACTCAGGTGGCAAATACAGCGGCAACCGCTGGGGCGGGATCGGGGTCTTCGGCAACTGTAACGGAGCGATCGGGCGAACCATCGTCGTTTGCGCGCGTACTTTTCCTGTAAACCATTACCCAAAAGAGACACACACCACAGCACACATCATGACGGTACAATAACGACGAACCATCGTATTTCCTCCTAATTGTCTTGGCGCACAATTATTGTGGAGCTCGATAACGTATTGGTTTGTATGATACACCCTATCACACTTTCACACTGTGTGTCAAACCGATGGGGTACTGCGCATGCGCAGGGCATACTCATCCCTTATGTTGTTATCAAGCAAAAAGAGATCCTCTGGAACGCTGTTTTTTATAATGGGTGATCCCCACACGAAAAAAATGTACATGACCGTCGTGCATCAAAATGAAGTAAAAAAAATGGTCGAAAATTATCGGAAATTGGCAAACGGTACTCCCCCATTTCACGACATCGCACAGAGCATCCCCAAAAACACACGCGTCCAAATGCAGCAGTTGGCGGCAATATTGTTTGAACTCATCCTCGATGTGGGTATGTATGCTCATGGCATACAAGAACAAGCAGACCAAATACGAGACGTGCAAAATGAACTAAAAAAACCTCCTTCAGACAATACGAACGATTGCTCTTTGATGCAAGAATGGATCAAAAAAATGCGCGCACGCGTCCGATTGCTGAAAGACCAAGCGATAATCAATACCAATAGTGCACGCCGCTTGATGCAACGCATGCAATCACTGATAAAGATCACCCAGCCACCATCCAATTGATCCCGATGCTTTTCTCTAATGGTACCCATGCGCATGTTCATCCCCGTTTCACAAAAACGCCTTTTGCTTGATCGCAAAAGGCGTTCTTCTTACGCGATGGTACAAACAGCGCGCCTTATTTTTTTTTGCTCATTGCGATATATTTCCGATGCTCATTGTATGTTTTGGCAAAATGATGTGCCCCAGAACCGTCTTTTTTTGTCACATAATACAAATAGTCCGTCGGTGTCGGATTGAGTGCTGCCCGCAATGCCGCCGCACCCGGACTGGCAATCGGTCCAGGAGGCAATGATGGGTTGCGGTACGTATTGTACGGACTGTCGATGCGCAAGTCTGCATGCAGCAATCGCTGCTTCGGCACAGGAAGTGCATACTGCACCGTCGCATCGATTTGCAACGGCATACGGCGTTTGAGGCGGTGCACGATCACACCCGCGACAAGCGCACGCTCCTCATCGACGACGACTTCCCGCTCGACCAGCGATGCGAGCGTCACCCACTCATGTACCGACATCTGCTGCTTCGCCAACGTCACGTTCCAATCGTCCGGCAATTGGGCGAATACGTCGTCCCATTGCGCGATCAAACGCGTCCATACGGCACGCGCCGACGCATCGCGGGGCACATCGTACGTCTGAGGGACGATGTACCCTTCCAAAGGCACGCGCAACGGCGCATGCTCCGGAATAAACCGCGTCATCAACTGTGATTGCGCGCGCCAATAGTGCGCATCGTACGCCTCACGCATCAGTGCATGCTTGTCAAACCCTTTGGATGCAAGCACGTCGATCGTCTGCATGACGGTATATCCTTCCGGGATCGTAATGCGCACCATACTCCGCTCAATCGTCTTCCCTGTTTGGAGCACATCCGCAACTTCCGCAATCGTCATCCCTTGGCGCAACACATACGTCCCCGCCTGCAACAACGGAGCTTGTCCCGTATACCGTACATACAAAGAAAATACGACCGCCCGACGCACAACGCCGTATTGCTCCAACAACGCAGCAATATCGCCAACGTTTGTCCCCTTTGCGATGTGTACACGCACGGACTGTGTACCCGATGGCGGTGTCGTCTCCCGAACACCGATCCAAATACCCATCCCGACGACACAACACACGAACACCCATGCAAGCACTCTTTTCACTTTGTCTCGCCCCAGTACCGCATACAAAAAACGCGCACAATACGTGCGCTGTTTGTATCGGTGTGTTATTGCTTCAAATGATCCAATGTAATTTCGAGTGCGTCATTTTTTGCGTTAATGCGCTCCTCAAACGCCTCCTGAACCATGCGAAATTCCTCATCGGATTCGATATGGCTCATAAACACTTCCTCACCGATCTGCTCGTATCGAAACGCAAAAACGTCGTGGACGACTTCCTCATCGATGTCTTCGTATTCTTCGTCTTCATCATCAAAAAATTCCTCGTCATCAACGTCTTCGTCGTCAATGTCTTCGTCCTCATCGATGTGTTCGTCTTCACCAACAGGCATCACAATGATGTATCGATTGCCATTTTGATCGAGTGTAAAACGCATGAGCACTTCGTATTCTTTTTCCTCACCATCTTCGTTCACGATTACTGCTATTTCTTTTTTTTGCTCATCGTGTGCATGCATCGTCTTCACCTCTTTATTGGGATTGGCGCACGGAAATACCTGCTTGATTGCTCTGTGCATCCATAAACTGCTGCAACAACAATACCGCAGCCATTTGATCGACAACGCGTTTGCGCTGTTCACGGCGCACATGAGCAGCGATCAACGTCCGCTGCGCTGCCACCGTCGTCAGCCTCTCGTCCCACAACACAATCGGCACAACGACAATCGTCCGCATCTGCTCCGCGCATCGCTCGACTTCCAAAGCCTTCTCCCCACGCGTCCCATCCATCCGAATCGGATGCCCGAGTACGATCGTGGCAATGTCCCATTGTGTACACAACGACGCAACATGACGTGCCAAATGCGCATCGGAAACGTACGCATGCGACGGCAACGGCTGCGCCGTAATGCCGAGCGCGTCACTGACCGCAATGCCGACGCGCTTGCTGCCGTAGTCGATCCCTAAGATGCGCGCACTCATTTGTCGCGTGCATGCGCGACATAAAAACGCACAAGCTCCTCGATCATCTCATCGCGTTCCCGTTTGCGGACGAGGGCGCGCGCTTGGTTTTGGCGCGGGATAAACGCAGGATCACCAGAGAGCAAATACCCGACAAGTTGATTGATGGGATGATACCCTTTTTGCTGCAAGGCATCGTATACGGTCATAATGACTTCATGTACCGACGCTTCCCGGTCATCGACAGGGGGGACGTACCGAATCGTATGGTCGTGCACCATCTTCCATCCCCCTTTATCGAAGTACCGATATGATCTCATATGGATCATAATGCATACACGTTGCCGTTGTCAAATCAACCCTGTGCCGCTTGCGCAATCCACGATGCCGCAGCATCGAGTGCCTCAGGCAACGCATGCGTCCATTGCCCTCCCGCTTGCGCAATGTGCGCCTGCCCCCCTCCTTTTCCACCACACACCGGCGCGATCGCGTGCATCAACGCCCCAGCATTCCATCCTTGTTTGACCAAATCCGGTGTCATCGCCGCAAGCAACAACACCCGTTCGTGCACGATCGCGCCAAATACGACGATGCCCGAACGCATGTGCGATCGCACGACGTCCGCAAGCAACCGCAAGTAGTCACGATCCGCATCGTCGATCACCGCTTTGACGACCGCGATGCCTGCAATGTGCTGCGCCGATTGCACCAAAAACGCGGCTTCCTTCTGTGCATAACGCTCTTGCCACTGCGCGTTTTGCTTGGTCAGCGTCTTGATCGCATCGACTGCCGCCTCCGTCTTCGCCACGAGCTGGTCCGCCGACGTCTTCAGCACTGCTGCACACGCATCGCGCACGCGCTGTACGTCTTTGTACGCCGCGTACGCTGCCTCCCCGACGACCGCCTCAATGCGCCGCACGCCTGCACCAATTCCCGACTCACTGACGATCATGCACGCTCCGATCAATCCCGTATTCGATACGTGCGTCCCGCCACACAGCTCCGTACTGACGTCCCCGATGCGCACGACGCGCACCATATCGCCATACTTTTCGCCAAACAACGCCATCGCACCAAGTGCAAACGCTTGCTCTTTGGGCATCTGTGTCGTTTCGACCGGCAACTGCGCACAAATGTGTGTGTTGATGCGCTGCTCAATCGCATCAAGCACGTCTCGCCCAATCGGCTCCGCACACACCACGTCAAAGCGCAATCGATCGGCGTGTACGGACGAGCCCGCTTGGCGCGCAGCACGACCGACGATCGTCTGCAACGCTTCGTGCAACAAATGCGTCGCCGTATGATGGCGCATCGTCGCCAAACGATGCGCACGATCGACGTGCGCAACGACACGATCCCCGAGGCACACGTCCGCATCGATGGAGACATCGTGCACCGTCTGCCCATGCGGTGCACGCCATACCCGCTGTACACGCCACGTCCGATCCCCACATACGAGCTGTCCCGTATCGCTCACTTGCCCACCCGATTCGACATAAAAAGGCGTCTGATCCAGTACAACGTGCACATGCGTCTCAGACACATGGACCGCGGCGACACGCGCCTCCGTCTCAACATGCGCATACCCGACAAACGCACTATCCACCGTACACTGCATCCATACGTCCGCTTGAACGTGCATCCCCACGTGCTCCATCCGCGCCGCCCGTGCACGCGCACGCTGCGCTTCCATACACTGCGCAAACACCGCAACATCGACATCCAGCTGCTGCTCCGATGCCAAATCCATCGTCAAATCCAATGGGAACCCATACGTATCGTACAACAAAAACGCATCCGCACCGTCTATGCACGTGCGCCCTTCCGCACGCACAGCAGCGATTATGCGCTCCGCTGCGACAAGTCCGTCTGAGAGCGTTGCATGAAACCGCACTTCTTCTGCCTTGATCGCCTCTGCCACATCTTCGGCACTGCTGCGCAACGTTGGATACGCATCGGCCATCAGGTCTACGACGAGCGGCACGAGTGTGTGCACAAACGGGTCGGAAATGCCCAACACCGTCTTGCCATACCGTACCGCACGACGCAACAATCTGCGCAAGACGTACCCGCGCCCTTCGTTGCTCGGACGCACGCCATCCGTCAACGCAAACACAAGCGTGCGCGCATGGTCGGCGATGCACCGCAGTGCAACGGTACGCCGCGCATTGTTCCCGTGCGCACGACGAGCGACGTGCGCAATGAGCGGTGCAAGCACGTCCGTATCATACGCTGTAGGCACCTGCTGCAGCACGACGGCGAGCCGCTCAAGCCCCGCACCCGTATCGATATTGCGGGAGGGCAAAGGGACGATGCGCCCGTCTTGCAAATGGTTGTATTGTGTAAACACAAGGTTCCACACTTCTAAGTATCGCTCGTTTTCCCCACCAACGACACAATCTGCGCCCCCAAAGGCATCCCCACGATCGAAAAACACTTCCGAACACGGTCCGCACGGTCCTTCTCCAAGATCCCAAAAATTGTCCGCGCACCGCGTAATGTGCCCCTCATGCACGCCAACGACATCGCGCCAAATGCGCACCGCCTCGTCGTCTTCAGGATGCACCGTCACGTGCAATTGGGATGCGGGCAACCCAAGCCACGCGCTGCCCGTTAAAAACTCCCACGCCCAAACAATCGCTTCTTCTTTAAAATAATCATTTAATGAAAAATTGCCGAGCATTTCAAAAAACGTCAAATGCCGCGCCGTCACACCGACGTTTTCGATGTCGTTTGTGCGGATGCATTTCTGCGCATTGGCAATGCGGCGATGCTTCGGCACGATCCGGCCATCAAAATACGGTTTGAGCGGCGCCATGCCCGCATTAATCCACAACAACGACGCATCATCATGGGGCACGAGCGAGGCACTCGGTTCAATATGATGCCCTTTTGATGCAAAAAATTCAATCCAAAGCGTACGAATTTGTCGTGCGTTCATCGCTACACCTTTCTTTCTGATACGCATCCGTATGTCCACCCATCGATCCGGTTCGCAAAATTGCTTTTTGCCCCTCGCCAAAAGCCCGCTGTATCGATGTAGAAAGATGCGTGACCATGATTGTCTCCGAATGAGCAAAATCCGCATTTCAAACGATCGATCCGCTGCACAAGGCCACTTTTCGCCCCCGAACAAACGGCACCCGTCTGGAACGATGTTTTCAACAAGGCAGGAGTAAGTCATGTTAGCATATCGTACGTGAAAAGGTCAAGTCCAACATCGTGTATAAAAAGGACCGGCCGCACCAAACGCATTGTTGCCGCTGCGCCCATGGTCGTCCTCCAGATGTCCCAGTACAATTTGGGATCGTGCGCATCCTGCGTACTCTTCTGCCAATCCCGTCGTTCATCCACCCTTCACTGTTTGTTTTCCTTAGGCGTGCTTCACACCATCGATCCGTTTTACAAAACCGACTTCCGCGAGGAAACAAAAAGCAGTTTTGCCCAATAAGATCGATGGTGTGGAATACGGATGGACACAAACACATCCATACAGAGGGCCTTTTTGCGCGAAGCAAAAAGCCCCCTGTATGGATCGGTCGCGTATTACGACGACGCGTCGCGCACCGCTCGGTCTTGGCGGCCTGCCCACCACAATCCGTGTGGACGCACGTGTTGCCACAGCACTTTGCACAATACGTACACCGGCATTGCTGCCATCAGCCCGACGACCCCCGCGAGCTCCCCACCGAGCAACAACACGAGCACGACGACGAGCGGATGGACGTGCACGCTCTTGCCGATAAGCAACGGCGAAATCACATGATTTTCCAGTAATTGCACACTTCCATTGACGATCGCGACCCCGAGCAACAACGACGGCGAAGAAAATCCTGCCACAATTAGTGCAGGAGCAGCCCCGATGAGCGGCCCAACATACGGAATGACGTTTGCCATCGCAACAACAAGTGCGAGCAACAACGCATATTGCAATCCGACGATCGCATACCCGACGTACGCAAGCACCCCAACCAGCACGGCAATGAGCAACTGTCCTCGCACGTACTGCCCGAGCTGCGCGTCCATCGCCGAGACGAGCGTCACGACGCGGCTGCGCCACAGCAGCGGTACGCGGTGCAGCGCACGCGCACGCAGTACCGGTCCATCCCGCAGTACATAAAAGACGAGTACAGGGACGAGCAAGACGACAAAGACGACATTGAGTACGTTGGCAAGTTCCCCGACGACCGAACCGACAAAGCGCGTCATGCGCTGCTGGATGCCCGTAATCGTTTGAAGAATTGCGGCACGGATCGGCTCCGGAAGGCGATCATTGCGCACGAGTGCATCAAAGACATCGTGCACGCGTGCAGACAACGCCGGGGCGTGCTCTCGCAACTCCGTCAGCTGTGCTGCAAACAACGGCACGCAGTGCTGCACGAGAACGATCGCAGCCATGATCAAGACGACAAACACAATGAGCACGGCCAATACGCGCGGACATCCGCGCCGCTCCAGCATCGCGATCAACGGATGGAGCGTATACGCCACTGCAAAAGCACACAAAAAAGGCATCGACACCGCCCAACCGACGTGCAACGCCTTGCTCCATACCGATGTCCATTGCGCAAGCACGGAAGCGACAAATACGATCAGTAAGCCCCACACCGCTATAGACGGTACCGTGCGCACAGACGTTCACCCCGCTCTCGATATGCGGTAGTGTACGCCACGATCGCCACACGCATGCAACAGGACTACTCTGTCACCACAGGCACAGTGGCATCGACGTCTTTGTGCCCGACTTTCGGCTGTGCACAGACAACCCCATTGTGCTCCTCGTATACGACGAGCTGATCATCGACGACGGATACGGATATATTTTGTGGCAAAAACAAATCGTCGAGCGAACTGAGCGATCCATCTTCTTCGACTTGGTGCAGTGACACTTTATCTCCATCGATCGTTAATTCAATAAAACATCCCCAGCAATAATATTGGCGCGCTCCAATTTTCCCGATGTCTCGTCCATTGCAGTTTGGGCAACGCATCGACCATCACATCCCTTTATGTGCTTTTTAACTCGCGCACGATGTGCGCCATCGTACGCGCAGCATGGGCGACCGAATCACGATCATTGTCCTTTCCAAAACTGACACGTATCGTTCCCCGCAGCTGTGTCTGCGTACATCCCATCGCAAGCAGTACGTGTGACGGCAACGACGCCCCAGCCGCACACGTGGCACCACGCGACACCGCGATGTCTTCCATATCCAAACGCATAACAAGCACGTCCGCATCGACACCTGGAAAGCACACACTCAAAATGTGGGGTACACAGTGCTCGTGCCCAAAAAAGAGGACGTCTTCCGGTCCAAGGTGTGCGGTCAAACCATCGATCATACACGCGCGCAATGCCCGCATCCGCTCTGTCCACACAGACAGCTCTTCGATCGCAAGGCGTGTCGCCACAGCACACCCAACGACGAGTGCGACTGGCACTGTCCCCGCGCGCAAACGCTGGATGCTCCCCCCATGCAGCATCGGCGCGATCGCAAGTGGCGTGCGCACGATGAGTGCCCCGATCCCGATCGGTCCGTGCATTTTGTGTGCCGATATCGACATCGCATCGACATGCTCCCACGGAAGCGCCATATGGCCACACGCCTGCACCGCATCGACGTGCACAGCAGCACCACATGCGCGCGCATGCGCTGCGATCGCAGCCACGTCTTGAATCGTACCGACTTCATGATTGGCTGCCATCACCGATACGAGCGCGACACGCTCGTCGATCGCCGTGCGCCAGTCGTCTTCACACAGACGTCCCGACGCATCGACGGGCAAACTCCGCACTTCGTATCCCTGACGCTCGAGCATCCGACACGGCGTCCACACTGCGGAATGCTCGATCGCAGTCGTGACGATGACGCGCCGTGTGCTGTGTGCTGCGATGCCGTAAATCGCCGTATGGTCGGATTCGGTGCCCCCGCTCGTCCATACGACTTCTTCCGGCGCACACCCAATCGCATGCGCCATCTCATCTGTAGCGTGCAAGAGCATCGCCCGCGCCCGACGCCCGGCACGGTGCACACTTCCCGCATTCCCGACACCGCTCTCCCATACGGTCGTCATCGCGTCCAGTACGCGCCGATCGATCGGTGTCGTCGCAGCATGGTCCAAATACATCCGCATCAAATATAAAACATATACGGAACTTCTTCGGACGCAACGGAAGAATACGAAATCAACGAGGCGAGCGTCGTCTGATCCAGCTCTCGTGCAATCGCGTCACGAATGCGCATCCATAAGTCGCGTTTTGCGGCGTCGTCTTCTTCGGTAAATTCGACCGGCGAAATCGGTCCCTCAAGCAAACGTATGACGTCTCCTGCCGTCACTTCCTCAGGAGGACGCAACAACGCATATCCGCCATACGCGCCACGAATGCTGCGAATAAGCCCACCGTGCCGCAGCGGTACGATAAGCTGCTCTAAATAGTGCTCGGACAGCTGATGGTTCGTCGCAATCGCTTTGAGCGAAAGTGGCCCTTTGCCGTAATGACGCGCCAAATCCATCATCATCGTCAATCCATAACGTCCTTTGGTCGAA
>JAGWXQ010000183.1 GCA_018969805.1 Paenibacillaceae bacterium
GACGTGCCGCGCATTCATGCGCAGTGTGGCTATGCGTTTGCCACACTGACACCGGGCATTCGGACGAGTACCGCACCAAACGACGATCAGGTGCGCGTGGCGACACCGGCACACGCGTTTGCTTTGGGTGCGCAATGGATTGTGCTCGGTCGCGCGATTACGAACGTGCCGGATCCGAGGAAGGCGTGGATCGAAGTGTGTCGTCTCGTGGAGGACAACTTTCGCGCGCCTCGTGCGTAAAAACACGGTAAGGGGGTACTATGATGGATGATCGTGCACTGGCACAGGCACTTTTGGCACTCGATGCGATTCAGGTGCGTGTGGATGAGCCGTTTACGTGGTCAAGCGGCATCCGTGCCCCGATGTATTGCGATATGCGGCGCGTCATGTCGGACGTGCGTGTGCGCGAGGCGATCGTGGAGCGGTGGGTAGACATCGTGCGTGCGCTCCGTGGGGATGCCGTGCATGCGATCGCAGGTACAGCGACGGCAGGCATTGCGCATGCGGCATGGCTTGCCCACGCGTGTGCTCTGCCGATGGTGTACGTGCGTGCACAGCCCAAAGCGCACGGCACACAGCAGCGCATTGAAGGGGTATTGCCTCCACGTGCCCGTGTCGTCTTGGTGGAGGACTTGGTGTCTACTGGGGGCAGTGCCTTACGGGCAGTTGAAGCACTGCGCAGCGCCGGTGCGGACGTTGCCGCAGTCGTATCGATTTTTTCTTATGGGTTTGTGCAGGCGCACAGCGCGTTTGCCGATGCGGCGATTCCCTTTGTGCCGCTGTGCACACTCGATGTCTTGTGTGCGGCCACAAAAGATGAAGGAGCGGAAGCCGTCCTCAATTGGCGCGACCAAATCAATGCCCACGCACGCACGATTGTATGATATAATTCAGGGGGGTGGTGTGCATGGAGCCCAGTTTGCTGACAGTACGCGGCGTAGAACGTTCGTTTACCGTAGGTGCACAAAAGCTGACGATTCTCAAAAACATCGATATGCACATCCCCTCCCGTACGCTCGTAATGCTCAAAGGACGATCGGGATCGGGAAAGACGACGCTTATGAACATTATTGGGGGGCTCGATATTCCCAATGCGGGCACGGTACAGTTTTTGCAGTATGCGATGCATACGCTCAATGACCAGCAGCGCACGCACATCCGGCGCAAAGAAATCGGATTTATTTTTCAGACGTACGCCCTAATGCCTCTTTTGACTGCGTACGAAAACGTCGAGCTGACATTGCGCATGAGCGGTGTGCCTCGAAAATTATGGAAAGAGCGCATTTTGGAATGTTTGTCGAAAGTCGGTTTGGCGAAGCGTGCGCATCACCGTCCTTCGGAACTGTCCGGGGGAGAACAACAGCGCGTGGCGATTGCCAAAGCGATCGCCCCAAAACCGAAATTGCTGCTCGCCGACGAACCGACCGCAGAGCTCGATACGCTGATGGGCACGACGGTCATGGCGGTGTTTCGTGAGCTCATTACCCAAGAAAATATGACCATATGCATGACGACACACGATCCATCGATATTGGAGGTGGCGGACGATGTGTACGAAATGGTGGATGGAACGCTCCATGCGCGGTAACATCCCGTACGCGCTAGCCGTGATCGGTTTGGGGTTTGTACTCAGCGGATGCGCGTTGTTGCCCAATGAACAGGAAGTAGAGACGCTGCCGGAAATCAAACCGATTAAGCTGTCACAAAAAAAACCGGATGTCGTGGAGCGAAAAACGCTCGAAAAAAAAGTCAAGGCGGTCGGCGAAGTGCTGTCCAAAAACGAACAAGACCTTAAATTTGCGATTTCAGAGCGCAATCGTTCCCAAAACCAACAAGCACAAACAGTGAGCAGCTGGCGCGTCATTAAAGTGAACAACAAACCAGGCGATGTCGTGACGAAAGGAGCGGTGCTCGTAGAGCTGGACACGGATGAGAAGATGAGGGCATTGCAAACGTTGCGGATTAATTTTCGACAGAATGAAAAAAAAATTATTACGGTATTGCGTGGAGAAGGCGAGTTTACTCCAGAGCAATTAGAAGCAGAAAAAGAAAAATTCCAGCTTGAGCGTAATGAAATTACGAAGTTGGAAGACGAAATTGCCAAAGCGAAACTGGTTGCACCGTTTACGGGAACGATCAGGGATGTGTACGTGCAAGTCGGCGCAACGGTACAAGATTACCAAAAAGTGATGCGGCTCTCAGATGATGCGCAGCTCATTATCGCGGCAGATTTTACAGAAACTGACCGAGAGAACATCAATCGGGATGCCAAGGCGTCCATTGAGTTTCGCCTGGGCAATGACGACGAGAAGCAAGCAGAAGTCGTCGGTTTCGTAGAGCGGCTGCCGATGATAGCAACCGAGCAATCGTTTAATGCATCTGAGGGGAATGCGCAAAGGGAAGAAGATCCCCTTGCCGGGAAAACGATCATTCGCGTCCCGAACATGCCCAAAACTGCACGTTATCAGGACAAAGTCGAAGTATCGATCATTATCGCACGGGCAGTCGATGCCGTCGTCATTCCTTCCCGCGCGGTGCGGACGTTCAACGGCCAATCGTACGTCCAAGTGCTCGAAGACGATGGGACGAAGAAGGAAGTCGGTATTGAGCTCGGATTGCAGACAGAGACGGAATACGAAGTCGTCAAGGGACTCCAACCGGGACAGAAAGTCATAGGGAAATAACATGAAACTTTTGCTTCTGCGGCTTTTGTTTCGCAAAATGTGGAACAACCGGGGTATGACGATGTCCACGCTCATCGGGATTATCGTCGCGGTCGC
>JAGWXQ010000005.1 GCA_018969805.1 Paenibacillaceae bacterium
CACCTAAGCTCATGTTAATGATGTCCATCCCTTTTAAAATAGACCATTCGATGCCTGCAATGATATCAGACCACTTCCCGCTACCATTTTTATCTACCACTTTTACAGCGTAGATACTGGCTCTAGGAGCTACGCCTACAGTGCCGATCGCGTTGTTTTTCGCTGCAATAATTCCAGCGACGTGCGTTCCGTGGCCGTGCTCATCTACCCACGATGGTTCAGAAGACACAAATGACTTGCCACCTCGTATGTCCAAATCAGGGTGGTTTCCAATTCCTGTATCCAAAACGGCGACATTGACGCCCCAACCGTCAAATCCAGCATCCCAAAAAGGCTTTACACCAATTTTATCGATCCCCCAGTCTGTAGTTTGACCGGTGCTAGAAGATGTGCTTTGAATTTGTATTGGTTCCAATTTCACTTCCTCGTCTTTTGATATCGAAGTAATATTTGTGTCGGCCTGCAGTTGCGCGACTTGGTTGTCTGTCAATGTTGTTGCAAGAGCGGGGATTGATTGGTAGCGTTGATTAACCGTTTGTCCTTTTTTTTGAAATATATTACTGTATTCATTTCTTAAGGAATCTGATTTAAAAGATATAATGTAGTCTGATTTTGTAGAAGATTCTTGTGTAAATGCGTTTGCTTCATAATGGTCTGTTGCTATGAAAAGTATACTGGCAAGGAGCACGGTGATAAAGGAGTATCGATAAGTGATGCTCAGGTTTTTTGTATGCGTAATGTTCATGATGTTCGCCCCTTTTAATATTTTTTTAAGAATACGAGCATGCACCTGGCGTAACGCGTATTTGTTGTGCACATACGTGTATTGCATCCTCGCAAAGGCACCCGCTGTACCAATGGTTTTCATGCAGTGCCCAATTTCGTGCGTGCAACTTAAGAAGTGTCAAAGAGAGGAGTCATCGCCCGCACCCACTTCCATATTTTTTTGGATTTATAAAATAATTATATATCAATTTTTTTTTTTTACAAGACTGTTTCGAGCGCGTGTTTATTACATAATACGAGATTATTACGTAGTGATCATAAATGTTTATTAATAAGATACATAACACTACCATCGTGCAAAACAATCAAAGGTGGTCGGATGGATGTGTCGCTTGATTGTGTGCTGATGCACGGCGTATCGTGAATATGCATGATGCATACATTGGTGCATGCAGTGGGACACATCAGTCGTATGTACGACGAGCATCGTACTGTGTGCGTGGGTACGTACGATGTGGTATGATTTGGTGTGTGGCGTATTCTGTATTGTTGCGTTGCACATGGATGGAAGGGTCTATAGTGCCGTACGTTCGTTACGTTGATTGTGCGTTGAATTGCCTTCTGCATACGTGTGGCGACATTAATGGTCATGTGTTGGGGGTGTCTATACGCACCGTATTGCAAACGAATTTTTTTCAAGATAACCGTTTACGATCAAAAAAAACCCGTTTGGAGTTTTTCATAGGGGATGCGTATGAGGTGACGTTTGCGGAAAATAATGAAGTGAACCATGTGGAGGTGGTATACGGGTGGGAAAACCGTTGGTCGCGATCGTCGGCAGGCCGAATGTGGGCAAATCTACGTTGTTTAATCGCATTATCGGTGCGCGGATCGCGATTGTCGAAGACGAGCCGGGTGTGACGCGAGATCGGCTGTATGGGCATACGGAGTGGAACGGTGTCGCGTTTTCGCTGATCGATACGGGGGGCATTGTGCTGGACGATGCAGAGCCGCTCATTGCTGCGGTGCGCATGCAAGCCGAACTCGCGATCGATGAGGCGCACGTCATCGTGTACGTCGTCGATGGCCAAGATGGGAGCACGCGTGCGGACGATGCGATCGTGCACATGCTGCACCAAGTGCGCAAGCGCGTCATACTTGTCGTAAACAAAATCGATCATCCGTCGCACGCTCCGCTCGTCGCGGATTTTTATGCGTATGGGCTTGGAGAACCGTACGGGGTGTCGAGTACACACGGGCTCGGCATCGGGGACGTGCTCGATGTCATTACGGCGTTGTTGCCGGAGCAAACGGAGCCGCCCTATGAGGAAGATGTCGTGCGCATTGCGTGCATTGGGCGGCCAAACGTCGGCAAGTCGTCCATCGTCAATGCGTTGCTTGGGACGACGCGTTGCATTGTGAGTGAAACAGCGGGGACGACGCGCGATGCGATTGATACGCCGTTTGCGTGGGAAGGTGCGCAGTACGTGCTCATCGATACAGCAGGCATGCGCAAACGAGGCAAAGTGTATGAGGCGACAGAAAAATACAGTGTGTTGCGCGCGATGCAAGCAATTGAGCGCTGCGATGTTGCGCTCCTCGTCTTGGATGCGACGGTAGGGCTTACCGAGCAAGACAAGCACATTGCGGGATATGCGCACGATGCGGGGCGGGCAGCGATCATCGTGTACAATAAGTGGGATGCGATCGATAAAGATGAGAAGACGGTACACCGTGTGACACAGCAATTGCGAGAGCAGATGGCGTTTTTGGACTATGCACCTGTGACGACGGTGTCGGCAAAGACGAAACAGCGCATGCATACGATCATGCCGATTGTGCGCGAAGTGGCCGCAAACCACAGGATGCGCATTGCGACGGCGGTGCTCAACGACGTCGTGTCGGATGCGGTCGCGATCAATCCTCCACCACCGGTCAAAGGGCGAAAAGTGCGCGTGAAGTACACGACGCAAGTATCGATTTCGCCACCGACGATGCTTGTCTTTACAAACGAACCCCAATTGGTGCATTTTTCGTACGTTCGGTATTTGGAAAATCGCATTCGGACGGCGTTTCCATTTATTGGGACACCATTGCGCATCGTACTGCGCAAAACAGATGACGAACGGGTCGGGGGATAATATGGACGTAATCGCTGTTGTCATTGCTGTGTTGATCGGGTACGTGTTTGGATCGGTCAGCTTCAGTACGTTGCTCGTGCGCAAAAAAATGGGGATCGACATTCGCACCCACGGAAGTGGCAACGCCGGTGCGACCAATACGCTGCGCGTTGGGGGCTGGCGCGTCGCAATGCTCGTGCTCGTGCTTGATATCGCAAAAGGGGTCGTACCGGTGTTGTTTGCACCGGTCGTCGTTTCGATGGTGGATGGTGGTGCGGTTGTCGATGTGGCTGTTCTTTGTGCGGGGCTTGGAGCCGTTCTTGGCCACAATTGGCCGATCTTTTTTGGGTTTCGCGGGGGAAAAGGCGTCGCGACGACGATCGGAGTGTTTTTGGCGGTCCTTCCATTATCGAGCGTGCTTGCAGGCTGTGTTGCGATTGGTGTGCTTGTGGCTGTACGCATCGTCTCTCTTGCGTCGATGACGTTTGCTTTGTGTGTGCCGATCGCCGCTGTGCTTATGGGAGAGCCACGATATACGGTCGTTTGGGCAAGTGTATTGGGGGCGTTGCTGCTCGCGCGTCATCGATCAAATATCATCAAATTGTGGCGTGGTACAGAACATCGGTTTGGCGCGCGGAGACATCGAGGTGGCCAATGAACGTGACGGTGTGGGTCGCAGGCAGCTGGGGAACGGCACTTGCGGCAGTGCTCGCCTCCTCAGGGGCAAACGTTGTTCTATGGATGCGTGATAAGGCACAAGCGGATTATATCAATCGCTTTCATAGGCATCCGACGTTGTTGCCCGGAGTTGTTTTGGGGGACGGTGTCGAGGCGACGGTCGATGTCGCATACGCGGCGCACCATGGCGCGGTGCTTTTGTACGTACCGCCATCGCAGGCGATGCGCAGCCTAGTGGCGTTGACCGCACCGTATGTTCGGGACGATCCGCTCATCGTTCATGCAACAAAAGGGTTTGATGGATGCACGCGCATGTCCACCATTATGGCGGAGGGGCTTCCTGGAATTGATGCGCAGCGCATTGTCGCGTTGTCTGGACCGTCGCATGCGGAAGAAGTCGTGATGGGTGCTCCGACGACCGTCGTCGTCGCGGCACACGATGGGGATGCGGCGCAGCGGGCGCAGGAGGCGTTGAGTACGCCGTACTTGCGTGTGTATACAAACGACGACATCGTCGGTGTTGAGCTTGCGGGTGCGCTGAAAAATATGATCGCGATCGGTGCGGGCATGTGCGATGGATTGGGTTTTGGGGATAACGCGAAAGCGGCACTCGTGACGCGGGGCCTTGCAGAAATCACGCGCCTTGGGATCGCGATGGGAGCGCAGACATCGACGTTTACGGGGCTTGCAGGTGTCGGAGATCTTATCGTCACGTGCACGAGTCGGCATAGCCGCAATTGGCGAGCGGGCTACGCATGTGGGCAAGGGGAGAAGATGGCCGACGTCGTCGCGCGCATGGGTATGGTCGTCGAGGGGGTGCATACGACGGCGGCGGCGGTGCAGCTCGCTGCCACATACGGGGTCGATATGCCCATCGCATCGCAGCTGTACCGCGTCCTTTTTGAAGGATTTTCGCCCCAAGAAGCGGTGCGTACGCTCATGGCGCGCGTCGTCACGCACGAAACGCAGCGCGTGCCTATACGCTGATGCAGTGGAACGCATATGCTGGTGCATACCCTATGGTTGGGAGGAGGCATCGCGATGCATTCGTCGCTCAGTGACGACATTTTGCGCACAGTAAAAAAACGTCTTGGAAAAACGATTACCGGCGACGATCTGACGCACATCGCCAAGCACATTAAGCCGTCCGTGCTGCGGGACGAACATGCTTTGCGCAAGCTCATTAAACAAGTATCGACGTTGGCAGGCATCCCCGTGACCGAGGCGACGACGAAAGAAATCATTGCGGCGATCACCGACAGTAAGGCAAACCCCCAACAATTGGAAGCGCTGATGCGCCACATGCTGCGCAAGTAGGACCACATACACACACAGGCCTCTGTGTGTGTTTTGTTGTGTGGTATGATACAATCGTATAAGCAAAACGAAACTGCTGCACATTCATATTTCAATACATCGATCCGTTTGACAAAAACGCCTTTTGCTTCTTTGGCGCATACGGCGCTCTGGATCACTGTTTTCATAGGGGATTGGTATCAGGAAAGGACGATGCGCAGTGAGTCCGTTGGACAAAATGTGGTCGTCGTTTGTGGCGATCGGATTAATGGCGGGGGCATCCGTGCTGATCGTGTACGCCCGATCGCGTGCACGGCGCATAGTTCGCGTGCTCGGGACGCTTGTGGCGACGATCTTGCTGTTGCTTGCGGTCGTTTATGCGCTTGTGGCACTCGTGTAGGCATGCAAGTTATGGGGGTGTAGTCGATGGACAAACGGGGGCGCGTGCACGTTTGGCACGGACCAAACTTGCAGGCACTCGGTACACGCCAACCAGAGACGTACGGTGTGACGACGGAGCAAGCGATCGTTGACCGATTGCGCGCACTTGGTGGGCCGCTTGGTGTCGATATCGTCTTTTTGCAATCCAACCATGAAGGCGTGCTGCTGGATGCGATCGATCGCGCGCGCATGGACGGCATCGATGCGGCGATCATCAATCCGGGAGCGTGGACACATTACAGTTATGCGTTGCGCGATGCACTGGCGATGTTGTCGTGCCCGATTGTTGAGGTGCATATCAGTAACGTGTATGCACGAGAGCCTTTTCGTCAACAGTCGGTCACGGCTCCGATCGCGTGGGGTGTCATTACGGGGCTCGGTGTGCTTGGCTACGAGCTTGCCCTGCACGCCGTGCATGCACGCATGAGAGAACGTCTAGGAGGTGGGGGCGGTGGATGATTTCCGCATCGCAGCGCTGCGGCAAAAGCTCATTGACGCGCAAGTAGACGCAATCTGGATTCATGCCCCGGTAAACCGTTCGTATATGAGTGGGTTTTCTGGCAGTGTCGGTGAAGTGGTCATCAGCGCAACAGACCAATGGTTGTTTGTCGATGGACGATACGTCGTGCAAGCGCAGGAGCAATGTACACCGCAATGGTCGATTCGCGCACATCAAGGTGATGTATGGCAGGCGATGCGCGACGTGCTCTCGCCGCATGCGGTCGTAGGGTTTGAAGCAGAGCATGTGTCTGTTGCAGCATACGAAGCGTGGTCGGCTGCGTGTGTGCACGGGAAGTCGGTGCCTCTGTACCGTACGGTAGAGACGCTGCGTGAGAAAAAAGACGATGTGGAGCTCGTCTGCATCCGTCATGCGGTCGCGATCGCAGATGAAGCGCTCGCGTATGCGATCGGGCGCATCGCCGTCGGTGTGCGTGCGTGCGATGTCGCATGGGACATCGAGCAGTGTATGCGCACGCTCGGAGCGAGCGGGACAGCGTTTGACACGATTGTCGCATCCGGTGTACGCTCAGCGTTGCCGCACGGTATTGCGGGGACACAGCGCATTGAAGCGGGTTCATTTGTCGTCATTGACTGTGGCGCACGGGTTGCGCACTATGTGTCTGATGTGACGCGGACGGTGTTTGTCGGGGCGGGTGCGACATCGGAGCATCGGAAGATGTATGATATTGTGCGTGAGGCACAAGAGCGCGTCATAGACGCGTTGCGACCGGGCATGACGGGACGAGACGCAGATGCGATCGCGCGGGAGACGATGCACCGTTATGGGGTCGCATCCGAATTTGTGCACGGGACGGGGCATGCGCTCGGTCGTGATGTGCACGAACGGCCGATGCTCAATGCGCGCGAGACGCTCGTTTTGGATGTCGGGCACATCGTTACGGTCGAGCCGGGATTGTACCGTCCTGGGTTTGGCGGGGTGCGCATCGAGGACATCGTGCGGATTACGGATGACGGATGTGAGGTATTGACGAAGGCACCGAAGCAGTGGACTGTAGTGGGCGAATGATGTTTTTCGCACACCGCGTTGTTTTTGCGATGAAACGAGAAACGAAGAAGGAGTGAACAAGTTCGTGATTTCTGTGAACGATTTTAAAACAGGGCTGACGATTGAAGTGGACAAGGATTTGTTTACCGTCATCGATTTTCAGCATGTAAAGCCAGGAAAAGGTGCAGCATTCGTCCGCTCGAAGCTCAAAAATTTGCGCAATGGAAACGTTGTGGAGCGGACGTTTCGTGCAGGAGAGTCGGTGCAACGCGCAATTATTGAAAGCCGTCCGATGCAGTATTTGTATCAAGCGGGCAAAGAGTATACGTTTATGGACAATGAAACGTACGAACAGCAAACATTGACAGACAAGCAACTCGAATGGGAAAAAAAGTTTCTGATCGAAAATATGAGTGTGACGATCGTATCTTATGAAGGGGAAATATTGGGTATTCACTTGCCCAACCACGTGCATTTGAAAGTGACGGAGACTGAGCCCGGCATTAAAGGGAATACCGCGACAGGAGCGACAAAAAGCGCGACTGTCGAAACGGGATTGCAGCTCCAAGTACCGCTATTTATCAATGAAGGGGACGTCCTCGTCATCGACACGAGAGAAGGAAAGTACATTTCTCGCGCATAACGTGGAAAGGTGGTCAATATGGCGATCGTGGTGATGAAGTTTGGCGGGAGCTCGGTCGGGGATCGTGCCCGCATGCGGCTCGTCGCACAGCGTATCGTCGCCCGCAAGCGTACGGGCGACGATGTCGTCGTCGTCGTCTCGGCGATGGGGGATACGACGGACGAACTGATCGATTTGGCGCTCGAAATGCATGCGACACCGAGTGCGCGGGAAATGGATGCGTTGCTCGCGACGGGTGAGCAAGCGTCGAGCGTGTTGCTGACGCTGGCGCTGCATGCGCTTGGGGCATCGGCAATTGCGTTGACCGGGTGGCAAGCGGGCATCGTGACAGACGACGCGCACCGCAAAGCGCGCATCGTTCGCATCGATGCGCAGCGCATCCGCAATGCGCTGGCGAGTGGGCACATCGTTGTCGTGGCGGGATTTCAAGGATGTACGCGTGATGGAGATATTGCGACACTTGGGCGTGGGGGATCGGATACGACGGCGGTCGCGTTGGCCAGTGCACTCAACGCAAGCGTTTGTGACATTTATACGGATGTCGATGGGGTGTACTCTACCGATCCGCGCATCGTCCATGTCGCACGCAAACTGTCACATATTTCGTACGATGAAATGCTTGAGCTTGCGCACTTGGGTGCTGCCGTACTGCATCCACGCGCTGTCGAGTGTGCGAAGCACAACGCGGTCGCACTCGTAGTGCGATCGAGTTTTCGTGATGTTGAGGGGACAATCGTTAAAGAGGAGGCACATATGGAACATGGTGTTCTCGTACGGGGTATTGCATATGAAAAAGATGTGGCACGAATGAGTTTGCTTGGTGTGCCCGATGAGCCGGGGCAGCTTGCACTCGTCTTTGTTGCTCTTGCGGAGGCGGGCATCAATGTCGATATTATCGTTCAAAGTGGTGTCGTCGATGGAAAAGCCGATTTTTCGTTTACGATTTCTGAGGCGGATGTCGATGAGGCGTGCGACTTATTGCGGCGCATGCAGCCGCGCGTGCGCTATGCGGACGTGACGTGCGAGACGAAGCTCGTCAAAATTTCAATCGTCGGTGCCGGGATGGTCAGCAATCCTGGAGTTGCTGCGCAAATGTTTCGGGCGATATCGGAACAAGGCGTGAGCATCAAAATGGTCAGCACGTCAGAAATTAAAGTATCGGCTGTGATTGATGGCGCAAAATGGCAAGCGTGTGTGCAAGCGTTGCATACGGCGTTTGGTCTGGATGCATCGGAAGTGGCGTTTGTCGGGGGACCGAGCGTGCGGAGATAACGTGCGCGTGGCGTTTCGGATGCGCACACCGTGCGCCGATCGTGCGCGTTGTGTGGTGGGACATCTTGCTTTGTCTTTGTCCATGGTGTACAATACGTGTACAACGATGGGGAGGCGAGCGACATGGGTGCCATGAACGCTACAGAGGTGAGGGAGCGTGAAACGATGTGTCCGTTGCCCGGATTGCTCATCGTGCTTTCAGGGCCTTCTGGCGTGGGCAAAGGTACGGTGTGCGCGCGGTTAAGACAACGAAATCCTGAAATCACATATTCGGTATCGGCGACGACACGGATGCCACGGCGTGGAGAAGTCGATGGGCAGACGTATTTTTTCAAAACGAAAGAACAGTTCCAGCGGATGATCGCAGCGGGAGATTTGTTGGAGTGGGCGCAGTATGCCGGATATTTGTACGGCACACCGCGCGCGTTTGTGCAGCAGCAGCTCGATATGGGTCATGACGTATTGCTGGAGATTGAAGTGCAGGGTGCGCAGCAAGTACGTACCCAGTTTCCCGAAGCGGTGTGCGTGTTTTTGTTGCCCCCGTCGATTGAGGTGTTGCGCGATCGCATCGTCGGTCGGGGCACGGAATGTACCGATGCGCTGCAAGCGCGTTGGCAAGCACTGGAGTCGGAGTTGCGCATGGTGCATGCGTACGATTATGCGGTGACCAACGACGACATCGATGTCGCCTGCGTCCATATTGAAGGAATCGTGCACGCAGAAAAAGCACGCGCATCGCGTCAGGCGCGCATTGTAGAGCAGTGGCTCCAAGAGGAGGTCACGAATGTTATATCCATCGATTGACGAATTGATCGAAAAAACAGGCAGTAAGTACATGCTCGTCGTCGCTGCGTCGCGTCGCGCACGCATGTTGCGGGAAGGAATTCGGCCGCGCATCGACAACCCCCAGTCCGCGAAGCCCATCGGCTGTGCACTGGAAGAAATATACCGCGATGAAGTGCAGTTTGCTGCGGACGAGCAGTGATTGGGAGACCGGAGACGGTCTTTTTTTTTTGTCCAGTGGGCAGGTGTTGTACGCATCCATATTTTAATACATCGATCCAATCTTGCAAAAACGCCATTTGCAATCAAGCAAAAGGGATCTTTTTTACTGTGTTTTTAATAGGGGATGCGTATTTGCGATCTGTGATCGTAGAGGAGGTACGCAATGAGCAATACCGTTTTTTTACAAACTCTTTGGAGGTACTTCTTTGCATAAGAGATCAGTAGTACATAGGATTTTCTTGTCGGAAACGCTATGTTTTTCGACAAAGGGAATTGGTATCTGCATAGAGAATAACGCATAAAAAGCGAGTTATGCGATCTATGCAACAACGACATGCGGATGTAGGGAGGCAGTGCATGAAGACAACGGGCGTGCTAATCGTCGATGACAACCGTGAATTTGCCCAATTGCTGGCATGTGACATCAATACACATGCAGATATGTGCGCGGTCGCTGTGCTCCATGATGGCATGGAAGCAGTCACTTGGCTAGAAAAACATCCGCCACCGGATGTGATCGTACTCGATATGGTCATGCCGCATTTGGACGGACTTGGTGTATTGGAGCGTATGCGTCAGTTGAATTTGGGGCCTGTGCCCCGCGTCGTGATGCTGTCGGCGTTTGGTCAAGAGGCGATCACGCATCGTGCAATGCAGCTGGGTGCACTGTATTATGTATTAAAACCGGTACAACTGGACGTACTCGTGCAGCGCGTGCGGCACCTTGCAAACGAACGGCATGACGCACGGACAATGATTATACAAGGAGAGGGAGCGCCTCAGCGGGGGATTGCGCCGCGATTGCTTACGCCCTTGGCTGTCCGTGATGCAGCTACAAGCGCTTCGATTGAGGCGATGATTACGTCGGTGATCCACGATGTCGGAGTGCCTGCGCATATAAAAGGGTATCAGTATTTGCGCGATGCGATTATGCTCGTATACAATCATATTGAATTGCTCAGCGCAGTGACGAAGTCGCTGTATCCACAAATTGCGCTGACGCATCGAACGACCGCATCGCGGGTTGAGCGCGCGATTCGCCACGCGATCGAAGTCGCTTGGACGCGGGGCAATGTGGAAATGATTACAAAAATATTTGGGTATACGGTCAGCGTACACAAAGGAAAGCCGACGAATAGTGAGTTTATCGCTATGGTCGCTGACAAACTGCGCGTCGAACTCAAGGCGAGCTAAGTCGGTCGTCTGTCCACGGGACGAGCCATGGGGAGATGAGGTGCGGGGGCATCGTGTCGGGCACGTATGGCGTGATGTCCTCACCGAAATATTTGCGCATGCGGATCAGGAGCGCAGCGTCGACGTGCTCATGCAGCATGTCTCTTGTGCTGACGATGCCTCGGCATCGCACCGTGTAGCGGACGAGTGTCTCGGTGTCTTCGATCGTATCGATGCGGATGCCCGCCTCGCGCAGTGCCGTACGCACGATGCGATCATCTTTCGTGACGGTGTCCATGACCCGCTGCAGCCAATCAATGTACGGGGATGGATCGTGCCATTTGGTCGTGCTCATGCGCTCCATATCCGCAGCCAAGATGCGCAGGAGACGCGGGAGCAACACAGCTTCGAGGACTGTAAACAGTTCTTCCGCAGTCATGGGCTTTTTCATCTGCTCCCTCCATTCGATCGCATACGCAATCCTTATCTGATTCATCGATACAGGGATTTTTTTTGTGAAAAAATTACTTTATATGCATTCCTTAAGGGTTCGCAATCGTATTTGAAACCATGGTCATTGCCTTTCTCCGTTTTGCAAAGACAGCCCGCTTGATCAATGCTTTCAATAGGCGATGAGTATACCGCATCCACGCGGAGTTTTGCAATGGCATACAAAAATGAGATCGAGGACGGTGGCAAGAAAATGAAGACGCACGATTAGGGTGTAGTATCACCCTAATCGTGCGATTCTCGTAGTATTATAGGACGCGATGCAGGTGATGGCGGTAGGATTCCTTTTCGAATGGTGAACGGAGTGCGATGTTTGACTTTCGCTTTGCTTTTTGTTGAGTAGCAAACGTGCAATGACGTTACTACAAGGCATTAGCGGTTTCTTGGTTTTGCTAAGAACATATACCATATTGCGATTCCCTCCTTAGAGGAAAATACTCTTTCACATTGTTTTTAGGCAATGCTTTGGGTTGTGCGTATCTAGTAAATGTTACCGCTACTAGAATTCGACTTGACTTCGAGAAAGATGTAAACTCTTTTTAAGTATGCATCACCGAACCTTGCCTCAGTTCTTCTTAAATGCATACGACAGTTGCAATCGGCTATTGCGTCACCGAAGGGTGTCATGAGGCAAACATCGTAGCAGGTATTTCTACTAGCTGACTCTTGTGAACTTAGGCTTTTGAAGCCGCGAGGTCTTTAGCCTCGTAGAGTAGTTCACTGTTTTTCAAAAATGGATTTCAGTATTCGCGAACTGATCATGTCGCGAGCGGAAGTTGAAATAAGTTTTTTAAAGCATTGGTTCTATCTTAGAAAATCATCAATTCATAAAATACTAAAAACTTATCTTCAGCATGTTTTTAAGTTTTTTATTTCGTTTAGCGCGCGTATATGGTATACGTTATTATCATATCACACAGGTAACCAAAGGTCAATAGGGTAAATAAATTTTTTTTCTTATACGCATGTTGACATACCGCAATCGGTCCAGTACAATTGAAAATGAGAATCATTCTCAATTGCGCAGGGGGATGATTCGCATCAAGTATAGGGAGTGGTATAGGTATGAGACATGTCGTCATGGCGGTATGCGTGATGAGTATGCTTGCGGGGTGTGCTCCAAAGGAAGTCGCAGAGCGTATTGTAAACGTGTATACGAGCCGTCATTATGCACAAGACGACGCGCTATATGCGCAATTTACGAAGCAGACAGGCATTCGCGTCAATGTGATCAAGGGTGAAGGACCAGAGCTTCTTGAGCGACTTGTTCGAGAAAAAAATAGCCCGAGTGCCGATGCGTATATGACTGCGGATGCGGGAATGCTGCATCGTGCCAAAAGTGCTGGTGTGCTCGCCCCGTTGGACGAGGATACGGTGCGACACGTACCAGACCGGTGGCGGGATCGCGATCGGCATTGGGTCGCGGTGACCAAGCGCGCGCGCGTCATCGTATACAATAAGGCGCGCGTGTCTGCACAAGAAGCGCCACAGACGTATGAGGCACTTACGGAAGCGAAGTGGCGCAACCGTGTGTTGATTCGTTCGTCAGGCAACGTATATAATCAGTCGCTTGCCGCATCGTTTTTGGCTCTGTGGGGCGAAGAGAAGACGAAACAATGGGCTAGCGGCATCGTCACCAACATGGCGCGACCACCCAAAGGGGGGGATCGCGATCAAGCGAAAGCCGTCATTGCGGGTGAGGGCGACGTCGCGGTCATGAATACGTACTATCTCGGACAAATGCTCAATAGCACCGACGAACAAGAGCGCCTTGTTGCGCAGCAACTCGGCATCGTGTGGCCCAATCAAGAGACGACAGGGACGCACGTCAATGTGAGCGGGATTGGCATCGTCAAAGGAGCACAACATGCGACAGAAGCACAGCAACTTATTGCGTTTTTGACGGGGGACGAAGCACAACGACAGTTTGCGGCAACGAACTACGAATACCCGATTGTACCAGACGTTGCACCTTCGGAATTGCTGCGGTCGTGGGGCACGTTTCGTGAACAAACCGTCGGCGCAAGCGTCATCGGGGAAAACAATGCCGCTGCAACAAAATTGCTCATAGAGACGGGATGGAAATAAACGTTTGGTTGTGATATGATGAACGTATATCGTCAGTGAAGGTGGGCGTGCAGCGTGGGTTCGTGGCAAGTGCAAAGCAATCGATGGTTGGCGTCCCATGCATGGTTTTTGCCTGCGTGTGGCATCGTCATCGTGCTCGTGCTGCCACACGTGGCGCTGGTGTGGCGGGCTGTAGAAGCGTACAGCGCATCCGGGCTTCAGCTCGTTGGGCATATGTGGCAACTTATGGTGATCAATACGACGGGTTTGCTCGTTGTCGTAGGGGTTGCTACGGCGTGCATCGGTGTCGTGCTTGCGTGGTTGTTGGTGGCATACACGTTTCCTGGTGCGACAGTGTACCGGGTCGCGTTGCTCTTGCCCTTGGCGATACCACCGTACATCGGAGCATACACGTACCACGGGATCACACAATATACAGGCGTTGTGCAGACGACGCTGCGCAGCTGGGGCATTGCGGTGGCACCAGGTACACTGGATATGATGACGTTTTCTGGCGCGGCGTTCGTATTTACGGTATTTTTATTTCCGTACGTATATAGTGTGTGCTATGTATTTTTAGGAACGCGGTGCGCGCATGTGATTGAGTCGGCGCGCACGCTCGGTGTCGGTGGTGTGGCGTTGTTTTTGCGCATCGTCGTCCCGATTTGTCGCTTGGCGTTGTTTTCGGGCGTAGGGGTCGTCGTCTTGGAAGTGCTCAATGATTATGGCGTCGTACACTATTATGGCATCGTGACGTTTACGTCTGCGGTTGTGACGCTGTGGGTCGGTATCGGGGACGTTTCAGGGGCGATTGCGTTGGCATTGTGTGGGATGGGCATTGCGCTTGCGCTTGTGTTTGCTGAGCAAGGTTTGCGGGGGAGAAGGCAGTATCGCATCGCAGCGGCGAAGCAGAGGGTGCTGCGGCGAAGAGCCCTTCATGGCTGGCGTGGGGTGCTCGCGAGCTTGGCGTGTGCTGTGCTCGTGCTGTTTGGCTTTGTCGTCCCTGTCGCACAGTTGATCGCGTGGGCGTGGCAGATGCATGTGCCGAGCGCGTGGGATGCACTGCGCGATGCGCTTGGGCATTCATTGCTCGTATCTGGGTGTGGTGCTGTGCTGATCGTCGTCTGTAGCGTCATGATTGCAAATGCGGCGCGGTGGCATCGCGGACGTGTAGGTGTGCTTTTGACGCGCTGTGCGCTGTTTGGCTATGCGATGCCTGGTGCGGTCGTGGCGGTCGGTGTGCTGGCGATCGTCATCCCACTGGAAGATGCGATGCACGATGTGCTCGTGTTTTTTGGTGCAGATGTGGCGCATGGCAGGTGGTTGAGTGCGACGCTCGTGATGTTGGTGTATGGGCTCGTCGTGCGCTATATCGGTGTCGGGATGCAAGCAGTCGATGCGGGCTTTGTGCGCATTGGCAAGACGTATGCGGAAGCATCGCGTGCACTCGGATTGACGGTGACGCAGACGTTTTGGCGCGTCGATGCACCGTTGATGCGTCGTGCACTGTGGATCGCAGCGTTGCTTTGCGCAGTCGATCTGATGAAAGAGTTGCCGTTGTCGTTGTTGTTGCAGCCGTACAATTTTACGACGCTTGCGACAGAAGTGTTTTATGACGTGCGGGATGAGCGCATTTATGATGCGGCTTTGGCATCGCTGTGGATGATCGTACTGAGCGTGATCGGCATGTTGCTCGTGCACGCGATGACGCGTCAGGAGCAGAAAGGGGAATGAACCATGGATATTTGCGTGCGTGACGTCCGCTTTCGGTATGCGTGTGCAACGCAATGTGCGGTGTCTGGCGTGACGTTTACGGTACGTGCGGGGGAAAAAGTTGCGCTCGTCGGTGCGAGCGGGTGTGGCAAAAGCACGTTGCTTCGTCTCATTGCGGGACTCGAACGTCCGAGCTACGGAGTGATCGCGATCGGTGGACACATCGTGGCAGACGCGCGCACGTTTGTCCCTGCTGAGCGGAGAGGTATTGGTTATGTGTTTCAAGATTATGCGCTGTTTCCTCATATGACCGTCGCCCAAAACATCGTGTTTGGACTTCGTTCATGGGGAAAGCACCAAAAGCAACAACGATGCGACGAGCTGCTGTCGCTCATTAGTCTGGAAGCGTATGCGCGCGCGTATCCGCATGAGCTCAGCGGTGGACAGCAGCAGCGCGTGGCACTCGCACGTGCGCTTGCGCCACAACCGGCGGCGTTGTTGCTCGATGAGCCGTTTTCAAACCTCGATGCGGCGTTGCACGAAGAGATCCGTGCCCAGCTGGCGCACATGCTCTCGCGCGCGCGGGTGACGACGATCTGTGTGACGCACGATGAGTCGGATACGATCGGGCTCGCAGACCGCGTGTTGCACTTAAGCGGGTGTGCGATCGTAGAGCCTGTGCGTGCTGCACTGCATGCGGTCGGACGCGCATGAGCAGGTGGTATGTCGTATGGCACGGACGCGTCCCGGGGGTGTATGAGACGTGGGAAGCGTGCCAGGCAAACATCCACAACGTGCTCGGGGCAAAATATAAGTCGTTTCCGACCCACCAAGCCGCAGTGCAAGCATATGCAGAAGGGCATGAGCAGCACATCGGGAACCCCCGCGTCCAGGAACAATCGCGCGGCGCAGTGGATGGCCCACGCGCACAGTCGATTTGTGTCGATGTCGGGACATATGGCAATCCCGGGCGCGTCATGTATCAGGGCGTCGCTACACATACAGGGGACGTCTTGTTTTCGTCCCCGTCGATCCCGTACGGCACAAACAACCTTGGTGAGTTTGTCGCAATCGTTCATGGGCTCGCATACATCAAAAAAAACGGTCTCGATGTGCCCGTGTATACCGATTCGGTCAATGCCCGAAATTGGGTGCGCAGAAAAGAAGTGCGTTCAACGTTAGCGCGCGATGAGCGGTCTATGACAATGTGGACGCTCGTCGATCGTGCGCTGCAATGGCTGAACACGCACACCGACCATGCGACCGTCTTGCAGTGGGACACGAAAGCATGGGGACAAATCAAGGCCGATTATGGACGCAAGTAGCATGATCGCACGCGCTTTGTCGTGTCTTGATCTTCAGGAAAGAATAGGGGAGACCGAACGAACATCACGGTACAACAACAGAAAAGGATTCGACGGTTCCTACACTTTCGCAAAAATGGACACTGCATCGTTGATTCGGCACTGACGGATCCATATGCGATATACGCGATGCAGACATGCGTTATTGGGGTGGATGCAGCGGACATGTCCCCAAATGCACATGACTACTGCATCACGTACGATGGGGCTCCTCTATAAACCCTAGCCAAAAAACGAGATATAAACTTAAATGGATGAAAGCGCATAAAGCGCACCGCGTAAGTCGATCATTTCACGAAGAAACACACTTTTATCCACATAGTAACGCTCTTTTTTTGCAATTTATGGGCATCTCTGGTCTCGACAAAGATTTCTTTTAACCATTTTCCTCCCTCTCCCGCGCTCCTATACGTACGCCATCTTGACCAACGCCTTTTTCCCTGCAAATGCTACACCGATGTGCACGATGTGGGGTACTTTTGTTCCTCCGAATATCGTGTCGT
>JAGWXQ010000184.1 GCA_018969805.1 Paenibacillaceae bacterium
GACGCGTGCCACGCCCCGCACGCGCGCAATCGATGGCTCTACGATGACGTCGTGTGGCCGTGCACGCAGTACATCGACAGACGGGGATCCATCGTATCGAAACTGAACCGCCTCAATGCCCCCGACATCGTCGCGCAGTACCGCTTTCATGTGCTGCGCACCGTTCCCGATCGTCCGCACGTCCGTGATGGACACGCGAGGCAATACAAACGTCGGGGTCGGATGCGCATGCCCAAACGGTGCGAGCTTTGCAAGTTCTCCGACCGCCTGAACGGTGCAATCGGTCGTCTTGGCGATGCCGTCTACAATGACCGTATGCACATCGACTTGTGGCACCCGGACTGCTGCTGCAAAAGCCTCTGTAAATGCGGGCAGTGCGTCCACCGCAATCGTCAAACCCGCCGCCGACGCGTGTCCGCCGTATTGCACGATCGTTTCCGCGCACATGCGCAGTACGTGCATCAAATGCACGCCTGCGACACTGCGTGCGGAGCACTTCACGAGCCCATTGCGCAGCGTACCGACGACCGTCGGAACGCCATATTTGTCCAACAACCGCGCAGCGACGATCCCGATGATGCCCGGATGCCATCGTTCATCGACGACGACGATCGCCGACGTACGTTGGGTCTGTACTTGCGCGATCGCTTCCACCATCGCTTGTTCAACGAGCTGGCGGCGCTGTTCGTTCTGGACGTGCAATTTTTGTGCAAACGGCATCGCTGCCTCCATATTGGGCGCGATCAATAAGCGCACCGCATCATCGGCCCGATCGAGCCGTCCCGCCGCATTCAGCCGCGGTCCTACAACAAAGGAGATCGTCTGTGCGTTCGTATCGCGGACATCGTTTCCCGAGAGGCGCAACAGTGCCGCAACCCCCGGCAACGCCCCGCGCTGAATCGCATCGAGCCCTCCTTGAACGATGCTGCGGTTTTCCCCGTGCAACGGAACCATATCGGCAATCGTCCCGATCGCTGCACACGGCAACAACGCATACGCTTGCTCCCCACAAAGCGCGTATGCGAGTTTCCAAGCGACACCGACACCGCACAACGCATCAAACGGATACGTACAATGCGCTTGCTTCGGATTGACGATCGCAACCGCCTCAGGCAAAACATCGGGCACTTCATGGTGATCGGTAATAATGACGTCGATGCCCAACGACCGCGCGTACGCGACCGCTTCCAAGGCACATATGCCCGTATCCACGGTGACAATCAGCGTGCACCCGTGCGTACGCGCAGTATGTACGGCACGATTGTGCAATCCGTATCCATCGATCATCCGATGCGGAATATCGACGAAAAACATCGCCCCAAGCGTGCGCAACACCTGAACCATCAGCGCAACGGCGCACACGCCATCTGCATCATAATCGCCGTATACGAGGATGCGTTCTTTGCGCGCGATCGCCTCGCGTACCCGCGCAACCGCCGTCTGCATGCCGTACAATAAGTACGCATCGTGCCACGCGCGCACGGTCCATGCGCGCAACGCGTCTTCCGTCACACCGCGCGAGGCGAGCAACTGACTGAGCAACACCCCGACGTTGCTTTTGTGCACAGACCGGTGCCCATCAGAAAGTGCCCACCGCACGCGTCTTGGTCGTTGCGCATCCATGTTGTTATGCTCCTTGTGTCACGGGTTCCTTTGGCTTTATCACTTTTTTTCTCATTTCATACCACAATGCCGAGGCGATAAAGATCGACGAATACGCACCCGCGCACAGCCCGATGAGCATCGCGAGCGAAAACAATCGAATCGACGGACTTCCGAGTACAAACAATCCCAGAGCAACGATCATTACCGTCGCCACCGTATTGATCGACCGTGCCAGCGTTTGTGTGACGCTGCTGTTGATCAGCTGCGCAAGATCAGCAGGCGATTTTAATTTTGCAAACCGGATATTTTCACGTATTCGATCAAATATAACGATCGTGTCATTGATCGAATACCCAATAATCGTCAATACCGCAATTATAAATGGCAAATTGACTTCCAAACGAAAAATCGAAAAAATCGTAATCACAAAAAACGCATCATGCAACAGCGCCACAATGCCCGCCAGCGCAAACCGCCACTCAAAACGAATGCTCACATAGACGATAATGCCGAGGCTTGCAACGGCGACTGCGATGATCGCTTTTTGCAGTTGTTCCAAAGCGAGCTGCGGATCCACCGTGTTTTCTTCCTTAGACACTTGCTTCCCATATTTGGCGACAAACGCTTGTTCGACTTTTTTCACTTGTTCCGCGGTCAACGTCTCCGGAAAACGCACCGTCACACGGTCGTTGTTGTCCCCAAGCCGCGGCTCCAGATCCCCGTATCCGACCGTTCCCAGCACGGCCCGCACTTCGTCCACCGTCGTCTTCGTTCCGACATCGATGTCCAAATTCGTCCCCGCACGAAAATCGACCCCAAAATGCAGGCCAAACACGATCAACGTCACAATACCGACAACCGTTATTGCTGCCGAGCACACATAAAACACTTTTCGCAAGCCTATAAAATCGTATATCCGCTTAGCGTGCACGCACTTCATCCCCTTTCAACCCAAAGTACACAGGCTTGATGAGCGCGTTGGCACGAACGAGCTGCGACAGCAAAAAGCGCGAGAAAAATACGTTTGTGATGATGCTGCATACGATGCTCGCGATCAAAATGACACCAAACCCACGCACGGCACTCGATCCGATGAACAAAATGACC